>NZ_JBXAXU010000001.1:300000-394577 GCF_056781915.1 Dellaglioa sp. CoH-57-MRSF-21
ACTGTTTTTGCACCATGTTTTTTGAAAAAACTTTTGGCGATTTCCATCTTTTCAGGGGGGATTCTTTTTTTAAAGAAAGGTAATTTATTTAAATGTCGACCAATTTCAAAATTCACGGCATCTCCAGAGAGTGCGGCAAAAAAGAATATTGGGACTAATACCCGAATATCAATGGTATCTGTTGAGTAGGCGGCAATGGAACTAGTGAAAAAGAGTAGCGACTCACCAGGTAGAAAAGGAAAAACAACAAGACCTGTTTCGGCAAAGATAAGTACAAAAAGAATTAAGTAACTCCAGTTACCTAAAGTCTGGAAAAGAGGTCCTAAATAATTTTCGAAATGGGTGAAGAAAAACCAAGCTTGTTCGAACATTGTCAGGCCCTCCAATCGTTTTAGTCTTACTCATTATATTAAACTGAAATTAAAAAAAAGGCTATTATTTTAACTGATATTTAGCTTTTATTAAGATTTGTCTCACTATAAGAGGTCACCAGTGTTAAACAGGTTTCGATACTGGTATACTAGATATATTAAATTTTTGGAGGTCAATATGACTAGACACACTTTAATTGCAGGAATGACAACTTTAATTGGTCTAATTATTGGGATTGTGATAAGTAAAATTGCTGTCGCAACATTAATTGGATTAGCTGTTGGAATCGTAGTTGACCAATTCCTACCAAATAAGAAATAAGTTCAATTAGTTGCCTATTTGAGTTGATTATAAAAAAATGATACACTATTAGGCCTAATAAAATCATGTAAAGTGGGGTATTGAGAAATGGCTGATGAAATTAAAATCGAAGAACAAGCACATCTTGATGATGTTATTGTTAAAATAAAAGATGCTGAAGTTAAACGTCAAAATGAAATAAAGTACGCTGAAAGTGAAGCACGATCGATTAATGGCGAATTTACAAGTGATGTTCATATCAATACGACAACATACACTGGAATGATTGATACAGCAATGTCTGTTCGTCAGCAACAACAGTTATTAGCTGAACGTGAAACGAGTTGGAAAAACGCAACTTCTCGTTTAGACATTTTAAAGAAATTAGAAAAGAAACCTTATTTTGCACGTTTAAACATTCAAGAAGGAACTAATAAAAAAGAAACAATCTATATTGGCTTGGGCTCTTTTGCTGATCGACCTGAACACTTTATGGTTTATGATTGGCGTGCACCCATATCGAGTGTTTATTACGATGGCGGACTAGGTGATGTCACTTACCAAACTCCTGATGGTGATCAAACAGTAGATGTTTCATTGAAACGTCAATTCGTAATTGAAGATGGCCAAATTGAAACGATATTTGATACTGATGAAGCTGTTGGTGATCAGATGTTATTAGACGTCTTGAATGATTCTGCTGATACAAAGATGAAGAGTATCGTAACGACGATTCAGAAGGAACAAAATCAAATTATTCGAGATGTAAAAGCTGAATTATTATTTGTTCAAGGTGCAGCTGGTTCGGGTAAAACCTCAGCTGTATTACAACGTGTGGCTTACTTGCTGTACCGTTACCGCGGTAATTTAACAGCTAGTCAAGTTGTTTTATTCTCACCTAATCAATTATTTAATGATTATATTGATCAAGTGTTGCCAGAACTTGGTGAACAAAATATGGTTCAAATGACTTATTTCCAATATGCATCAAGACGTTTACCAAATATGCAAGTTGAAACGTTACAAGAACGCTTTGAAGAAGACAATGCGCCTGCTAAAAAACGTATTCAAGTTCTGAAAAATAGTTTGGCATTCTTTAATGCCTCAACTGCTTATTCAGAACATTTGGAACAAGCAGACATGAAGTTCAGAGATATTAAATTCAATAATGAAGTCTTTATTTCAAAAGATAAAATAAAAGGTATCTACTATAAATATAATGAAAATTATCATTTACGGACAAGATTAGAAGCAACACGTGAATCATTAGTTAAATTATTGAATCGTCGAATTGAAGCTGAGGCTAAGTTAGAATGGGTTGAAAAAGCAATTCAAGATATGTCTAAAGAACAATTGAATGATTTGTATGGAGACCAAGACCGCGAATTTGCAAGCGGTGATAAAGAAATGCGTTTCTTAACGCGTACTTTAGTTATGCGCCAATTTACAAGTGTGCACAGAGCAATTGTGCGCAATCGATTCTTAAATATCAGTTCACAATATGTGAACTTTTTACACAATGTGCCTAAGTATCTTAATTTGAGTGACTATAATGTTACTGTAGAAGAATGGCAAGCAGATGTGGCTGAAGTTGTGTCACGTTTAAAAAATCGTCAAATATCGATGCATGACGTTACGCCATACTTATACTTATTTGATCGTATGACGGGTAAGCATGGTGAAACAGATGTCCGTTACGTCTTTATTGATGAAATTCAAGACTACACGGCATTTCAATTAGCTTTCTTGAAGGAAGGGTTCCCAAGAGCTAAGTTTACACTGCTTGGTGATTTAAACCAGGCTATTTTCACAAAAGAAAATAGTAAGAGTTTACTATCAGAATTGGGACATTTATTCCCAGCTGATAAAACCAAAGTCGTGCAATTGACGAAATCATATCGTTCAACACAACAAATCACAGATTTCACAAAAGAAGTGTTGATAAATGGTGAATCAGTGACGTCATTTAACCGACAAGGTGACTTACCCACAATGACTGTGGATAATAATTCTGATAAATTAGTTCACGATTTAGAAAAACAAGTACAACAAAATGTGGATGATCATCTAACAACGGCAATCATCGCTAAATCATTAGCTGAATGTACAGAATTGTATGAACAATTACAAGCCGAGGGCGTGCCAGTTACATTGATTAAAACGGAAAATCAACGTTTGGCCGATGGAACGATTATTGTGCCAGCTTTCCTAGCTAAAGGTTTGGAATTTGATGCGGTTGTTATGTGGGGCGCTTCAAAGATTAACTATCATGAAGAAGACGAGCGTCAATTAGTTTATACGATTTGTTCAAGAGCAATGCATCGACTAACTGTTTATGCTGAAAAAGAATTATCACCATTATTTGACCATGTTTCAAAAAGTTTATATAGTTTAAAATAAGCTATGGAAGAAATGACCTATTGCGGAAACTGATAGGTCATTTTTATTAGAGGATTGTTAAAATGGATAAACAAATGAATTATTATAAAATTCCAAGGGATGAATGGCGTGGCTTTTATAAAACGAAACAGATTGATTTGTCACAACAAAAATTGAATGAAATTCAATCTGTTAATGATAAGATATCAGTTCAAGATGTGCAGGAAATTTACATGCCATTGGTTCATTTATTAAATATGACATTGTTGGGTAAGCAAGATTTGCAATCAAAAAAAGCAGATTTTCTAGGAATTAAAGATCAAAAATGGCCTTTTGTGATTGGAATTACGGGTAGTGTTGCAGTGGGTAAAAGTACAACGGCACGTTTGTTGCAATTATTACTCACAGCGTTATACCCAACAAAAAAGGTTCAAGCAATTACAACGGATGGCTTTTTATATCCTAATGAAACACTAATTCACCAGAATATCTTGGACCGTAAAGGTTTTCCAGAAAGTTATGACATGGAAAAACTAATTCTATTTTTAAACGACGTGAAAAGTGGTCTGAAAACTGAAGCACCAGTATATTCACATGATAGTTATGATATTGTACCTGGAATGGTACAAACAATTAATCAACCAGATATTTTGATTGTTGAAGGGATTAATGTTTTACAATTACCAAGTAACCAACAATTGTATGTTAGTGATTTCTTTGATTATTCAATTTATGTTGATGCTGATGCTGACTTAATTGAAAAATGGTATTTGGAACGTTTTGGTGTTCTTTTGAACACCTCTTTTCAGAAACCTGGAAATTACTATTATGATTATGCGATTGGTAACCACGATGAAGCATTTAAGTTGGCACGTAATGTCTGGAAAACCGTGAATTTAAAGAACTTACAAGAGTTCATTTTACCAACCAGAAATCGTGCTGATCTTATTTTAGAGAAGACAGATGAGCATCGAATTAATACCGTTTATTTACGCAAATATTAGAAAATAGAGATATTTTCACAGATTTTCATGAAAATTAAATCAAACGATTGACCAAGTGGGTTTCAATCAGTAGAATAGACGTAATAAGAAACTAAAAAATATGAAGAGGTGACTATTTTTGGCCAACGTTAGCATGCAAGATTTCGACAAAATTATCGTTCTTGATTTTGGTAGTCAATATAATCAATTAATTACTCGTCGTGTACGTGAATTCGGAATTTATTCTGAATTGTTATCACACAAGATTAGTGCAGCCGAAATAAAAGAGATTGCCCCTAAAGGTATCATTTTTTCTGGTGGCCCAAATAGTGTTTATGATGAAGATGCACTCAGAGTAGATCCTGAAATCTTTGAATTAGGTATTCCTATCTTAGGTATCTGTTACGGTATGCAACTAATGGCATATACAATGCCAGGTGGTAAAGTTGAAAGTGCAGATAACAAAGAATATGGTAAGGCTGAAATTGAGGTTACTAATCCAGAAGGAACTTTATTCAAAGGATTACCAGCTGAACAAACAGTTTGGATGAGTCATGGTGACTTAGTAACAGAAGTTCCTGATGGTTTTACATCAGTTGCAACTTCTGTTAACTGTCCTATTTCTGCAATGCAAAATCTTGATAAGAAATTCTATGGCCTTCAATTCCATACTGAAGTTCGCAACACTGAATTTGGGGATGACATTTTACGTCGTTTCGCATTTGATGTTTGTGAAGCTGAAAGTAACTGGTCAATGGCTGATTTTATTGATTTACAAATTGCTAAAATCCGCGAAACTGTTGGTGATAAAAAAGTCCTTCTTGGTTTATCAGGTGGGGTTGATTCTTCAGTTGTTGGTGTTTTATTGCACAAAGCAATTGGTAACCAACTAACAAGTATTTTCGTTGATCATGGTTTACTTCGTAAAAATGAAGCTGATCAAGTTATGGAAATGCTTGGCGGTAAATTTGGCTTGAATATCATTAAAGTTGATGCTCAAGAACGTTTCTTAGGTAAATTAGAAGGAATTTCTGATCCTGAAACGAAACGTAAAACAATTGGTAATGAATTCATCCGTGTCTTTGATGATGAAGCTACTAAGTTAAAAGGAATTGACTTCTTGGCTCAAGGAACACTTTACACTGATGTGATTGAATCTGGGACAGATACTGCCCAAACAATTAAATCTCATCATAATGTTGGTGGCCTTCCTGATGATATGCAATTTAGCTTAATCGAACCATTGCGAACATTATTCAAAGATGAAGTTCGTGAACTTGGCGAAAAAATGGGTATGAGTGAAGAATTAGTATGGCGTCAACCATTCCCAGGCCCTGGTCTTGGAATTCGTGTTCTTGGTGAAATTACTGAAGAAAAATTAACAATCGTTAGAGATAGTGATTTAATTTTACGTGAAGAAATTAAAAATGCTGGTCTTGATCGTGAAATCTGGCAATACTTTACTGTCTTACCGGGCATTAGAAGTGTTGGTGTGATGGGCGATGGACGTACTTATGACTACACAGTTGGTATCCGTGGTGTTACTTCAATTGATGGTATGACTGCTGATTTTGCTAGAATCCCTTGGGATGTCTTACAAAAAATCTCAGTCCGTATTGTAAACGAAGTCGCACATGTTAACCGCATCGTGTATGATATTACGAGCAAGCCGCCTTCAACAATCGAATGGGAATAGCGATGTAGGCCAATTTGAGCTAGAAAGAGTGATACAGAGGCATTTTGGATTTGCTCAAGGCAGCTCAAACTCCGCCAACTCCGCCAAAAAAATATGGTGCTCCGCCGAAACTCCGCCTAATTATGGTGGACAATCAATCGAAAACTCATTTAAGACTGCTAGAACTTACTTGGTTCTGGTGGCCTTTTTTAGTCTGGCGGAAAAATGAACTTGCGAGAATACACAGTAGAGTGCTTGGTATTTATGGGCTTAGGATATATAATTAAATAAGTTATTAATACTGTGGGGGGAAAGGCATTGGAGTCAGAAAATTTTGAATTACTGGAAAACACAGATATTACAACTTTCTTGATTGACCGACCGTGGATAACTTACCGAACAAATGCAGATCTTGACGCTCTGGGATCCAGATTTGGTTCTCCAAATCCAGAAGGTTCAAACAGATTACGCCGAATGAGTTCGATAATCAGTGCAACTCATGCAAATGATCGAACGGCTTCTTTATTATCGTTTCTATTTTCACCAGCACAGTTGCGACCGGTGATTAATGAGTATCTTTCTGGAAGTCAGTTTTCGCAACTGAAGGAAATTGATAACTTTATTCTGGAAGGCCTTACTGGTGATGAATCTAAGGACATCCTGATTGTAGCAGACGCAATTAAGCAGCGCGTAATCAGAGAGATAAACGCCATTCTTCTCTACAGCAACTTAAAACTCGTATCTAGTGGTAATTCGTGGGAAATTATCGCAGCAGATGAGAATGTAAAAGTCCTCGTGCCGATCAAGAGGATCAATTCAGGATACATTTCAGAGTTGTTGGCGCAGGGACAAGATGACTTGCAGGATAATGATTTTGACAGCGTAGTTACAAAGGCTAGAACACTTATCGAAGAGGTGTTTCTTCAAATATTGTCCGATAACGACGTAAAGTGTAAGCGTAATGGCGATATTGGTCAATATCGTAATTTGGTGGTTAAAACATTGGGAATGAGACCTTCTCGGGAGTGGAATCCACGTATTACGAAAATGATTAGTCACTTAAATGGAATCACCGATTTAATCGCAGAAATGCGCAATAAAGATGGCGATGCACATGCTAGCAATGAACGAGTAAAAATTCAGGCAGCAGAGGCGGAACTACTACTCAATACGTCTGTTAGTCTGGCTACCTACTATCTCAGAGTCAATGACAGACATGTACAGAGATAAAATAATAAATTGGAGTAATGAACGTGAAAAAGCAAACAAACAGTAACCTTCATGTATCACGTGCTGGAAAAACAGATGAGTTTTATACTAATATTTCAATGATTGAAAACGAGCTACGCCATTATCGTGAGTATTTCAAGGATAAGGTTGTGTTTTGTAATTGTGATGATCCAGCCATCAGTAATTTCTGGAAATACTTTCAGATTAACTTTTACATGTTAGGCCTAAAAAAACTAATATCTACGCACTATGAATCCGACAAACCCAGTTATAAATTGGAAATAATTAGACAAGATGACAAGATTGGACAACTTGCATTTTTACCGGATTACGTTGAAACACCACTAACTGGAGATGGCGATTTTCGAAGTCCGGAAGCAATTCAGTTACTTAAAGAAGCCGATATTGTCGTAACCAATCCCCCTTTCAGTCTATTTACTGATTACATCGCACAGTTAAGAGCTTTTCACAAAACATTCCTAGTGATTGGTAATCTCAACGCAATTACCTATAAAGAGGTACTGCCTTTAATTATGGCCAACGAAATTTGGCTAGGGTACAATTCTGGACACTTTTGGTTTAAGGTACCTGAAAGCTATGAGGCGAAGAAAACGGATTTCAAGATTGATGAAAATGGACAAAAATGGCGGAGAATGGGAAACATTTGCTGGTATACCAACTTAGATACGACACAACGTCACGAAAAGCTGACAATCTTCAAGAACTATTCTCCAGAGATATATCCAAAATATGATAACTATGATGCCATTGAGGTATCCCGTGTTGCGGATATTCCTTGTGACTACTTTGGTGTCATTGGTGTGCCAATTACTTACATGACGCGGTACAATCCAGATCAGTTTGAAATTGTTGATGTAAAAAGTTCAGGGCTTTTGTTGACTAAAAAAGATGGCACCGTTAAATCAATGTACAAGAGAGTGTTAATTCGCAACAAGGGAGGCCAAACGCATGCAAATTGAGAAAAAGGATATTCCAGTAAGCCAAATCGTAAACGGATATGTAGATTCCGATGAAGATGGTGTATATGGATATGACGGAAAATTAAATATTCGTCCGGCCTTTCAGCGTGAATTCGTCTACAAACCTAAGCAACGTGATGAAGTTATTAATACCGTCCGCAAGGGGTTCCCACTGAATGTTATGTATTGGGTTGTTGCAGAAGATGGACACTATGAAATTTTAGATGGACAGCAGCGAACAATCTCAATATGTCAATTTGTACAGGGTGATTACTCCATCAATTTCCAGTACTTTCACACGCTCACACAGGAAGAACAGCAGCAAATATTGGACTATCCTCTGACGGTTTATATTTGTACTGGTACAGATCGAGAAAAATTGGATTGGTTCAAAGTGATCAATACTGTTGGGGAACAGCTTACTGCACAAGAACTTAGAAATGCAATCTATACGGGGCCATGGTTGACAGATGCCAAGAAGTACTTTTCGAAATCACAGTGTCCCGCATATCAGATTGGCGGCGACTATTTAAATGGTTCTGCTATTCGACAAGACTTTTTGGAAACCACACTCAAGTGGATCTCGTCGAAACAGGATATTGAGCTTGAGGAGTACATGGCGCAGCACCAGCACGATGAAACGGCAATCGAACTGTGGCTATACTTTCAAAACGTAATTAATTGGACAACCTCTATTTTTCCTAACTATCGTAAGCTGATGAAGGGGATTGAATGGGGGTTTCTATACGATACTTATCATGAGAATACGTATAATCCGGCTACGCTCGAAGCTAGAGTTAGCGAGCTGATAGAGGACGAGGATGTTACCAAGCAGAAGGGGATATTTGAGTACGTGCTTGGCGGGCCAGAGCGCGTATTATCAATTCGGGCATTTAAGCCTAAGGACAAGCGAGCAGCATACGCAAAACAGAATGGAATCTGTCCGGTATGCGGCAAGCATTTTGAGTACGACGAGATGGAGGGCGATCATATTACTCCTTGGTCTCAAGGTGGGCATACAGTACTCTCCAATTTGCAAATGCTGTGCAAAGACGACAATCGAAAAAAATCCGGAGTATAATGCCAAGGAGCTAATATGGTACGAATAGATATGAGCACTGTAGCCGCGAGGGAAAAAGCATTCGGCGAATATGGAGATACGGTCTGGTTTATCTACAGGGTGTTTTCAGAAAGACTCAAGCGGCGTATGAAGGAGCAGGGCGTATCCAAATATCAAACTGCTGGGTTCAAGAATGCAAAAGAGTATAATGAGGCTCCAAGTTACCAACACGAAGTAAGTTATTCGATGGTTGACTCCATAACCGCACCTATTCCCCGATTGGATACGCGTCAGAATCCTTATCTAGTGCCTTCTTCCAAGTACTATCTACGATTTGTAGATACCTTGAATTTTAAGGATGTGTATGAGTGCATTTGGGGGTCTAATTATGAAATTAGAAACTATCTGCCTAATGTATTTGAGTCAGTGTGTAATGAAGCGCAATTCCAAAATAACCGACTAGGTAGCCTTATTAATGATATAAAGCAGACACAGCCTCTTAGGATTCCGAACAATACGATTCAACAAATATATGAAGGAATAAAAAGCGACTTGCTGAATGAGTGGGACAAATTCACAAGAGTTCGGAATCAAGAAACGAAAATAGCGACAGTAATTGACTTCGAAAGTAGTGCTGATAACGAAAGCATTGCCGCAGGAATCCCACTAATAGATAAGATTGATTCTGGCGGTGTCTCGAGAGAAGGGTTAGGTGAGGTTCTCGAACTTAAGCAACTTGGTGAACCATTAAAAAGATT
The DNA here is from genome assembly GCF_056781915.1 of Dellaglioa sp. CoH-57-MRSF-21. The sequence goes on from NZ_JBXAXU010000001.1 coordinate 309,738, forward strand.
TGTTGATTATCGGGTAACACCGCTGATAATGAATCGGTTTCTCCAACAAATATCAAAATAGTCACTTAGGGCGAAGTTTTAAAAACTTCGCCTTTTTTGATACACATCTTTTCCGATACGTCAATACCCGGTTTTTCGGGTGTCAAGACATTGGCGAAGCCTGATATATATATTGGGCGTAATTGAAGATAAGATGTAGTCAATCAAAGGCCTTTGATAAAAGTTAGTCTATTAAAACTGTGTTGGATGTTTATCCAGAAAAGGAGAAATGCATGAAACTAGCCAAGGTCAAACTTTCAGAAGTTGAAATTAGCAACGTTGAGAAGCCAAAAGCAGCTCGCGTGGTATCGGTATCAAAAAGTCCGCGCTACGCAGATAACGGTGATCCAATCAACGGATCGGTCGCAAAGGTAGTATGCCACATAGTAGATGCTGAACTTGCCAAAACATTGGAGAAATCTGGCGACGGGGTAGAGGACTTAAAGACGTATGCACTGGAACTTGTTGGGGATGAGAAGGATCTGCTGGAAATTTCTGAGGCAGAACTTTTGGGCACAGAGATTGAATTGAAAGACGCCAAGGTAATGCTTAAGTGGAGCGCGGGGCGTACTAGTGGCTGGCGTGACGTGAAGCTTGTTATGAATATTAGCGATGGGAAGTAGGCGTAGGTATGAGTGAAAAAAAGAAGCTATCTGTTTGGGCGTACTTGAATGAAGCTCAATATTGTCTCACGAACCGTGACGCATTCGATGTTAAAAGAATTGAGTCTTTGATTGCAGCTGCGTACAGAATTTTTACCGGCCAGCAAGTAGGAGACTTTGAAGAGGAGTTCTTGAATGATAAAAAACGCAAGGGAAACAATTAGCAGATTTTTGCCAGTCTCTACGCATACTGCGAAGCTGAGCATCTATGAATCCATTGATGAGGTTGATCAACGCAAGCAGGTACGGTCAAGATTATTGTTTAAGGTCTGGGCATGTGTTACAGTGCTAATCATTCTCTGGAGCTGCGCTAAGTGGACGTGGGCTAAAATAATTGGCCAAAAATCGGAATTAGATCTATGGCCAATTATCCTGATGCTTGGACTACTTGGAGTAGTTGTGTCTCTTGCTGGGGCTTGGAGATATCTCCACAGTAGATATTCGCCAGTTGAACGTTGGAAGATGGAACGTTTGCTTTGGCAATTTTCGGAAAACGTTAATTTGATTAAGCAAGGCGTGACTGGCCATGTCGCATACGTAAGATGGGGATATGTGGTCTCGAATGATGAAGTTAAGATCACGCTACTAACGGGTGGCCGTGTCAGCTCGGATTTCGAAGCGGATATTGGACGCCGCCTGGTTGCATTCCTCACCAAGGAGACGACAGCTTACTGGGAAATTCGTGATAAGAAGTCTGGAAACGGCATTATCGAAATTAACCTAACTCACAATAAGGATGAGCGAATTACAATCAACCGTTTGGACGCGTTGCAGACAAGCGAAAAGATCAATATTCAATTGACTGGCAGAATGTCGCTAACATCTAAACAGCCGATGGGGTTGATAGTCGGTCCAACAGGAACGGGGAAAACTAGTTTGCTAAAGGGCCTGATTATATCCTTCTTGGTAAATAATCCCGATAATGTCGTGTATACGATCGATGGTAAGGCAGCGTTCTTGGGTCAGTCGATGAAGCGTATTGGTAAGGTTGCCATGAATACGGAAGAGGCAATTCAGCTCGTTGACGAATTGTGCAAAATCATGGATCAGCGATACAAGGAGCTAAATGCAGATCCCGATGATGAGCGGGATATTACGCATTGCGAAAAATTTCATCAGGGTACGATTCTCCTTGTTGTCGATGAGCTACTGTCGCTGGTTGCAAACATGAAGGCTGAGGATCAGCAGAGGAAAACAGCCGACAAACTATATCCCCAATTCAACGCCAAACTGTTGTCCTTGATTACAAAGGGACGGCAGAGTTCTATCTCGGTTATTGTAGCGGGGCAAATGATGCCTGCGTCTGCGCTCCCAACAGAGGCCAGGAGTTCGCTAGGGATGCGGATCAGCTTAGGTAGAACGTCGCCTCAGCAAGCTCAGGAGGTGTTTGGAGAGAGTCACCATGATTTACCGTTAATTGATGCAAAAGAATTTGGTGGTGTCATTTGGCTGGATGGTTTGAATTGGGATGGGCCAAAAGCATTTTTACCGCCAAAATATGATGAAGATAAACTGCCGTTTAAAGCAACACTTACAATGCTTGCTGGTAGGCGTGGCGGTGGCGGAACGCCACAAGCTGCGACTGCCAGCGAGGACTTGCCTGTTACTTGACATACAGGCAAGATAAGCTGAAAAAATGAGCAAGAATAGCGGTGAGTATGAGTACAACGCCAAAGTTATTACATTTGAAGATCATATCGAAATTGTGAAATATGGCGTGCCAAGGGTTCACAAATCTCCAAAATTATTGAAAAATCCAGAGTCGAATATGCCTATAAATGTGTCATATAGTGATGAAACCCAACTCGTGCAGCAGGCATTTAGGATTAAGAGAAAGGTGAAATACTATCTAGAGGCAAATTCGTTCAATTTGTTTTGGACGCTTACGTTTGATGACTCGAAGGTGAATGCAAAGAACTATGAGTATGCACGAAGGCGGCTGCGTGCTTGGTTGAAGTATCAGCGCGAAAAGTTCGGTAGGTTTGACTACCTATTTATTCCTGAACTTCATCCTTCATCGGGTAGAATTCATTTTCATGGCGTTACTGGCGGACTTGCCCCACCTTTAACGCCTGCACGTTACCCCAAGAGTCAGCGGCTAATTAAGAAAAAGGGATTGCAGATATACAATGCAGATAGCTGGGAAAAGGGTTTTAGTACGGTAAGCCATATTGCCGACAAGCGTAAGGCAGCTAACTATATTACCAAATATATAACTAAAGAACTTCTACAAATACCGCACGCATATCATCAACCACGGTACTTTGTGAGCCATGGACTAAAGCAGCCGACTGTGGATTACTGGGATCTAGATGAAAGTTATTTCGCAATTTTTAGACCGAATTTTGTTGTTGGGCACTTGGACAGCCCAGATAGTGCGCTGGAAACAGATGTAGCAATTTACCAGATTGATATTACGAGCGATGGCAAGTTAGCGCAGGACAACGATATAAAGACCGTCTGGAAACTAAAAAATACGGTCGATTTTGGGAATGGAGGAGGCCCTTGAATGGAAAACAACACGGTTACGAAGAAAGACCTGATATCGCTTGGTTATCGTGAGAATACTGCTGCTGAATTAATTAGACAAGCAAAGCGGAGCATGGTACAACAAGGATATGAGTTTTATACCAATCGGCGCCTAGGTCGGGTACCGGTTGCAGCGGTTGAGGCAATTATTGGAGCATCCATTCGAAAGGATGCAGACGATGCCAAAGACTAAGTTCGCTGGTGTATACAGTGGCCAAAATGGCCGCTACTACTATGATATACAGTTGGGGGTGGATGAAAGTACCGGAAAAAGAATCCGGAAAAAGAGTCAAAAAGACGCGGATGGCCAGTTGTTCAAGTCAGCGACTGCTGCGCACAGGGAAGTTGTACGACTGAAAGCAGAATTTGATCGCGAGAGCGGCCATACCGTCTATGCGTTAACCTATGGCGTGTACATGCGAAAATCGTATATTCCTGCATACCAAGCTAGCGTACAAAAAGAAACGTTTGAAACGCGTAAGACTTCATTAAACGTCTTCGTACAAAAATTTGGAGATATAGAATTACGAAAGCTAGATGTTAGGCAGGTTCAGGGCTTTAGGAACTGGCTGCTTACAGATGCTGGTTACTCACAGAGCTATGCAAGTTTGGTCTTTGGTATGTTTCGTAAATCGCTGGATTTTGCGGTTGAGATGAATTACTTACCTAGTAATGTGTCAAAGCGTGTTAAGGCGATACCTAAGGGACGTGCTACGGTGCCGTATTGGACTAAGAGTGAGTTTCAAGCTGTACTAAACCAGATTTGTACTAGCGACTACTACGAACACCTGAACTTTGTCATGCTGTATGTTTACTTTATGACGGGTGTTCGTGTTAATGAGGGGATGGCGCTACAATGGGCGGACGTGGACTTCACGCATGCACAATTACGCGTTACTCACATGCTGGTAATCAAGACCAAACAAAATTGGGAACGGCATGACTACACTAAAACTGATAGCGGTTTGAGAACTATCTCCATAGATCGGGATACTTTGAAGGTGCTCCGTGTTTGGAAAAAACGTCAAACTCAGAATGGTTTTGGTAAGCAGGATGATTTTGTCTTTAGCTATGACGGAAGCCCGATGCTGAAATCAACGCTCATGCGGATAATCCATCGGTACGCCAAGTTGGCCAATGTTCACCCGATACAAGGGAAAGGACTTCGGCATAGTCATGCTAGTTACTTGATTAATGAGTTCAATGTATCAGTGCTTGTTCTGTCTAAACGGCTGGGGCACTCATCCCCGGAAATTACGTTAAGGCACTATGCGCACATGTATGTTGGTGCAGATAAGGAACTAGCACAGATGATGTCAGGTCATATAACCTATGCAGCACCAAAGGAATCTAAGGTGAAGTTTAATGGTAATCAGACTGTTGCTCCGCCGCAGCTCCGCCAATGAATAATAAACTGGCATAAATGCCGTTGTAACAACGATTGTAATCGACCGTTATAATTGAATGGGAATAAGCTTAAAAATGATAATCCTTTAGTATAAGGATTATTTTTTTTGCATGAAAGTAATCACAATCGTTTAAATAATTTTGAATCCTTGATTTAATGATGGATAATGATAAGCTAACAGTAAGATTGATATAAAAGGAGATTAACTATGATTTGGTTATGGATACATTTGATTACTTGGGTTGTGATAGCGGTTCTAGTGGCGCTCACAATTTTTACAAATACTAATACAAAAATTTATCAAATGATTACGAGACTGGGATATTTGATTTCAATTGCTAGTGGTATTATGTTGCTAGGGTACGCATGGCAAGGAAATCCAATTTTAACGGCCATTAAATTAGTTGTTGCCTTAATATTTATTGGACTAACTGAAATGACCTTTGCACGAAAAAATAAAAAGCAATTAAATAAAAGTATCATCTACGCGGTAGGCATCTGTTGCCTATGTGTGGGTGTTTTAGGATTAATGCTCGCAGGTGGAAGACCTTTTATTTAGACAATAAAATACTACATAATATTTAGGCGAAAATCTAAGTATTATGCGGTGTTTTTATTTTAAACAATTTAAATAAAATGCATTTAATCGATATAATTCTATTTGCTGAGCACTCTAACTTGACTGTGACGTAACAAGATAGTATATATTTATGTATATTGTAAATGTATAAAAAATACTTAATGGGGGTTAATTATTATGAAATCAGTTGTTGTAAAAAAATCAGGTGGCCCAGAAGTACTGGAAATTGTCGAACGCTCAATTCCAAATCCAACTCAAAATAAAACAGTTATAAAGATTCATGCTTTTCCAGTACACCGTTATGAGGTGCTAACTAGAGAAGGTGGATCACCTTCAGTTAAATTTCCGAGAGTAATAGGTGTTGAAGCTGTTGGTGAGGTCTATGAGCCTTCACAGGAAAGTAACTTAGAAAAAGGACAAAAGGTCGTAATTTTTATGGGTGGCCTTGGGCGTGAATTTGATGGTAGTTATCAAGAATATGCTTTAGTTCCTGATAATATCATTTATCCTGTAACATTCAATGGAACTTGGATAGAGTTAGCCAGTTATCCTGAAACTTTCTATACTGCTTTTGGGGCTTTAAAAGCAACACGATTTAAGGAAGGTCAATCTTTATTAATTCGTGGTGGAACTACTGGAGTTGGAATGGCTGCGTTATTGTTAGGAAAGGGATTTGGACTTTCTGTATCTAGTACAACAAGGCAAAACAACCGTAAAGAGTTGCTATATACTTTAGGAGCTAATGAAGTCATATTAGATCAAGATAATCATATTGAAACAAGTAACAAATTTGATGTGATAATTGACGTGGTAGGTACTACAACTGTAGAGGATTCCTTAGCACATCTTAAAACAGGAGGGTTTTACACGTTAGTTGGTCAATTGAGTGGGGAATGGTTATGGAAAGACTTTGACCCGTTCATCAACTTGGCGAATAAGTACGCGACAGTTTTTGATTCATCTAATGTTGATAGTTCTATGGTTAATGAGTTGTTTAATATTATTAATGAAAAACAGTTTCACTTTCCGATTTCTAAAGTTTTTAAACTAGATGATATTCAAGACGCTCATCGCTATTTGATGGAAAAAGACCGTCCAATCGGACAGGTTATTGTTACTAACGACTAGAGTGTCAGATTGAATTATTTAACTAATCTAAAAAAGTAGTTTCTAAGTTTCCAATATTTGGGTTCACTTCACATCTTTAGGTAACTTGTCTTCGGTATTAAACCGGAGGAAGGTTGCCTAATTTTTTTTCTTGTCTATTCAATCTTTTCATTCAAAATGGCAAACTCAAGCCAGCCGTATTTTGAGGAACCAGTTTTAATAAGGGTGTCGCCAGAATTAAGCTGCCATAAATAGTCTGCGGTTTTTAACTTATTTTTTTGACAGAATGATTTTAGTTTAGTTAATCCTTGATGGATACCAGCTTCATTGTTTTCCACTAAAATACATGCGTAATTACCTGCATGTTTTTCCATGATTGGGATAAAAACGTCATGATCATCTGTAAGTTTTTCTTTGATAACTCTAAAAGACGCTTCAGCGTAACCGATTGGATTATCAACAGCCAATGTTGTAAAAAATCCAGATTGTGTTGTATCCATAACAGCTAATGCGTCTAATTGTTTATAGAATTCTGAAAATAATTGAGCGACTTCTTCCTCAGTACAACCTACGGATTGACGAGAACACCAAAAAATTGTTTTCATTCGGTTTTCTATCTTGGGCTGATATAGGGTAGTGTCCTTAGTAACAGATTGTTCTTCAATTTTTTTGTTGATAACATTTTTAATTTTAACTAATTCGTCAATCTTTTTATCAATTTTACCTTGAGCATTCAGTAATTGAGGTGTTGGTACGCCTTTTGAATGGATTTTAATTTCCTTGATATCAGCTACTGAAATATCTAAACTACGTAAACCAAGTATAAATAGCAAATCGTATAATTGGTCATAATCATAATAACGATAACCAGATTCGTTTTTTTGGGCAGGTTTAAAAATATTTTCTTGGTCATAAAAGATTAATGTACGGCGAGTTGTGTTAGCTAATTTGGCCATCTCACTTATTTTTAACATATAAGGCTCCTTTATTGTCTGTAACGTAACGGTACAGTGTATGATTAAGTATAACATGAAAAAATTCAGACTTAAAAGAAAGGTGGTTTGATCAATGAAACAGGAATCTCTTTTCTCTAATCAACCTCAAAATTCACCATTAGCCAGTCGAGTTCGACCACGAAAATTAGAAGAATTTGTTGGTCAACAGAATCTACTTGGCCCTAACAAAATATTACGAGAAATTATTGAAAGTGATCAAGTTCCTTCAATGATTTTTTGGGGTCCACCTGGTGTTGGTAAAACAACTTTAGCCGAAATTATAGCAAGTAAAACTGAATCTAATTTTTTAAGCTTTAGTGCAGTTGATAGTAGTATTAGTAAGATAAAAAAAATTATGAAACAAGCGGAGTTAGATTGTGAAATTGGTCAAAAAACCATTGTTTTCGTCGATGAAATACATCGCTTTAATAAAGCACAACAAGATGCATTTTTGCCTTATGTTGAAAGAGGTAGTATTACTTTAATCGGTGCTACAACTGAAAATCCGTCTTTTGAAGTGAATTCAGCGTTATTATCCCGGTGTAAAGTATTTGTACTGCATGCGCTTAAACAGGCAGATATTGTTGTATTAATCGAAAACGCGCTCAGCAACCCGGACGGATTTGAAGAACAAACAATCCACATTAGTTCTGATGAAATTCAAGCGATTGCTAATTTTGCAGATGGTGATGCCAGAATGGCATTAAATACCTTGGAAATGGCAGTTCTGAATGGTGAAAAAGCTGATAATATCGTTACGGTGACGATGGATAATTTAAGCCAATTGATTAATAAAAGATTTGTCCGTTATGATAAAAATGGGGAAGAACACTATAATATAATTTCAGCTTTGCACAAATCGATGCGTAATAGTGATGTCGATGCTGCTATTTATTGGCTGTCCCGAATGCTAGAAGGCGGAGAAGACCCGATATATATAGCACGGCGACTTGTTCGATTTGCAAGTGAAGATATCGGGTTAGCAGATACGAATGCACTCAATGTGACAATTAATGTTTTTCAGGCATGCCAATTCATTGGTATGCCTGAATGTGATGTTCACTTAGTGGAAGCAGTAACCTACTTGTCTCTGGCACCTAAATCAAATGCCGTTTATAAGGCAAGATTAGCTGCAGCTAAAGATGTTAAAACCACGGCCAATGATCCCGTACCATTACAAATACGTAATGCGCCTACCAAATTAATGAAAGATCTAGGGTACGGTAAAGGGTACGAATTAGCTCATTATGCCAAAGATAAGTTAACGACTATGAGTACCATGCCACCTTCCGTAGCAGGACATCGATATTATAAACCAACCAGCGAAGGTAAGGAACGACGTTTTAAAGAGCGTTTAGCCCAAATAAAAGCATGGCACCAAATAAATGGATAGAATAAATAGAAAGTATTTTTGAGATGAGAATACTTCAGACGTAGACAAAGTACTGAGTAATCAGTACTTTGTTTTTTTATATAGGTTGAATGTATTACTTAAGCGTCTTACAACGAAAGTGGATACGAGAAAAACGATTAGTAAAGAGGAGGCATACTAATGGCTAACAATGGGATACCTAGCATAAACGAAGTCGGCATGTTACCAAATTTATTTTTAGTGATTAAATTTCAAGATGGCGTGACTAAGTATGTACGGAGTGAGATAAATAAAAGTGAGATGGAAAGTTTCAAATCGGGAGCAAAGAATAAACTTGGATTTTTAAAATTGACGCCAAAAAATTATTGGATTGGGAATGACATTGTCATTAAAGTGGATAATCATTTTAAAGTGAACGATAAGATCTATGATGGTAATGATATTTATAGGAACGGCAAAGATTCTTATTAATTAAGAGATTCTTTTAAAATATAATCGTTTATTAATTGTATCTACAAAATTAATAAAGGGCCATCTAGATAGTTGCTTCTCTAAAAGTGCTTATCCAGATGGTTCTTTTATTTAGCTATTCATATAGTTCAGATAAATTGGAAAAAGGTGCTATAATAAAATGTCTTTAGTAGTATTTAAACGATTTGTAGAGTAATCTAACTCATTAATTTTAAAAAAACGAGGGAATTAAAATGGTAGAACAAGTCAGAAAAAAGAAAGTTGAATTACCTGAATTATTTTATGATTTAGTCTTTGCATACGCAATTTCACAAGCTACGGATTTACTTCATCATTTTCAAGTAAGCACATCAAGTATGATTAGTGCATTTATTATCTTTTCAGTGGTAATGGTCGTTTTTATTAACACATGGATGATTAAGAGTGTTTTTATTAATCGATATAGAAAAAACTCGATGACTGATATTATTCTTTTTATGATTGATATGGCAATTTTACTTTATATGTCCAATGCTTTTGAGGGGGATATCCATAATTGGTTCCAACCATTTGCAATTGCAACAGGGCTATTATCCACAGTATTAGTTGTTCAATATGGCACGGTATACCTGACAGCTGCTAAAAAGGATGATAAAAAAATTGCTAAACTAATGATGTTGATTGTTGCAACAAGAACATTACTCGTATTTATTGGCTCCTTTTTGCCACTAAACATAGGCATTGCGGTATTCTTGCTGGGTATTGCAGTGAGTTGGATATTACCAGCTCTTGGTGGTTCAGTTTTGAAACTCCACCCACTTAATTTTCCACATATATTAGAGCGTCTAACACTATTAACAATTATTACATTTGGAGAAAGTATTCTCGGTATTGCCTCGTATTTCACCGTTAAAACATTTAATTTTTATTCAATTTTAATATTCATGATTATCGGTGCACTTTTTATGACCTATATTACTCAAATGGATCATTATATTGATGAAAATCGTTCGGGTGAAACAGGTATTCGATTAATTTATATTCATTACTTTGTCTTGTTTGGCTTAAGTTTAGTCACTATTTCGTTAGGTTTTATTAGTGAAATCGAAATACCTAAAAACTTTTCAGTACTATGTCTATATTTAGGTATATCGTTATTTTATTTAGGGTTATTCTTAACCAGTCCGTATAATAAAAAATACTTACGATTGGGTAATGTGGTCATTGGATTCTTTACAACGACAACTATAGTGGGTGTAATATTAAGCTTAATATTTAACAATTTTCCAGAAATTGTGAGTATAACGGTATTAGTGACCATTGCGAACTCTGCAATGTATGTACACTATATGATTAAACGAACGAAACAGAATCAAAGTTATGACATTAAAAACTGAAAACTAGCTGATAAACCTAATTTGGGTTTATCAGCTAGTTTTTTAATTGAAGAATCATTTTTACAGTGTTTATGATTAAAATTGTATATTTAGTAGCAGTATGATTAGAAGGATATAAATGAGAATGATGATAGCAACCAATAGCATTAAAAGGATTGATAATAAGCAGTAAAAAAAATTTTTCTGAAAGAAGGGTAAGTTGAGAATAGAATCTGTAACAGCAGAAAGTCCTAAACCAGCTAAAGATAAGCCGACAATTCCATTTAAAAAGGCAATCCATGGGCCCAATATACAGAGTGCGATACCGATTCTCATTAGCCACTTCACTTGATTGTTATCAGTTTTAAATATTTTTTTCATTGATAGGACCACCCTTCATAATGATATGAATTAATATTTATTTTAATATACTACAAAATTAATTTGATGTAATCTTATCTGTCTTCTTACTGGTTAAATTGATAAGATCGTTTAAAATAGACAAAGATAAAACGAGGTGTTATTATCAATTTGAAAAAAATAATAGCTTTAGTTAGGATATGAAAATGAAAAAATATAAAGATTATATGAATGAAACCCTTTCTGTTCTTGGTAGCCTATCTTTATGTTTAATAATCTTGTCATTCTTTATTAAAGATAGTTTAGTCAGTTCGATTTTTTATGATGTTAGGATTTATCTGTTAGGCATATTCTTATTGAGACCAATTGTACAATACTTTAAAGCAAAAAATAAATAGCCTTACAATGAACTTTTTGGCAGTTCTACAGAGTAAAGCTATTATTAATAATCCACTTAATCGACAATGTTGTCTTACTGACATTGTCGATTTTTTTGGATAAAATAATATATCGTTTGACATTATACTATGTAACGTATAGTATTGATTTTGAAAGGAGTGAGTTGATGAATATACAGATGAAAAAAGGGTTATTAGAATTTTGCGTGTTAGCGACGCTGAGGACATCAGATTCTTATGGTTACCAAATTATTAAAGACACCTCAAGCGTGATTGAACTTTCAGATTCAACTCTTTATCCCATTTTGAAACGACTAGAAAAACAAGGCGCTATTGAGAGTTACAGTGTTGAACACAATGGTCGATTGCGAAAATATTATCACATAACTGAGGCGGGATTAGTAGATATTCAAGAATTTTTAGATGATTGGCAACAGGTAATAAACGTTTACGATTACATAAAGGGAGTGTAACGATGAGTAAGAGAAAATTTATTGTAGAGCTAGAAGAAGAACTTAAACATTATCAAGCGGCAGACATTGATAATACACTTGATTATTATGACGAGATGATTGATGACCGTTTAGAAGCGGGCGAATCTGTGACAGATATTATTCTAAGTTTAGAAAATCCAAGTCAAATTGCGATACGTTTGATTCAAAATGACCGACCAAAAATACAAAAAAAGTTATCGACACCAATAATCGTTTTGATTGTCATTTTACTTATCCTAGGAGCACCTGTATGGGGACCGCTATTGCTGACGGCTGCTATTCTAATTGCCACAGTTTATTTTTTAATATGGTTAGTACCAATGATTGCAGGCGTAATCGCTACCTCATTTATTATCAGTGGCGTGATTAGTTTAGGACTATCGCCATTTGATATGTTTAATCAAGGTTTTAACGTTGGATTGATGCAATTTGGGGTAAGTTTTGTAATTGTAGGTGTTGGTATTTTATTCATCGCAATGACCTGGTATTCAACGAAATATTTAATTAAATATTCGATTAGTCTGACACGCTGGTTAATTCGTTTATTCAGAAGACAATTGAAGGAGGTCGCTTAAAATGATTGAATATATAAGACGTAATTGGTTGAAAATTAGTTTATTTCTGATCTGGTTTGGCGCTATAGTCATGTTTACTAGTTACGCATTATCAGGTTTTGATTTGTCAGTATTTAAATATGAGGGTGAACATAGTTGGTTCCGAACGTTTTATTTCTAAATGACCACGTCTGATTTAATAAATGTGGTAAGTTAGAATTACGGTAGTATAAAAGGGCATTAAAATCCATTTTTAATAGGATTTCGATGCCCTTTTATTTTTTTGGAAAGACGATTAAATAGTGCAAGCCGTAAACGTTTACATAAGATTGTTGTGATGTTACAATTAATTTGTGCCGGGGGCGGCATATTATTTAATAGGTTATTACTTACAAGGGGGCATGACAAATGAAAAAGGGGCTAACTATCGCAACAACAATGATAACGTTGTTCACGCAATTACCATTATCTTCTGTGTTTGCGCAGGACCTTAATCCAACGACAGAAACGTCATCTTCAAAAGCAGCTACGGCGTCAACTGCTAAAAAAGCGACAAAAGCAGAGACAGGTATGACTCGTACTGGAGATACAAATACGGATCTTACAGTTGAAGCACAGAAAGATACGATTGAAGCTGGCCAATTGGCTAATTTTAATTTATATTTTAAAATTTCAGGTAAGAACACCTCATTTACCAATGCCGATATAAAGGTTACGTTACCAAGTAATTTAAATGAAAATATGACATTTACGCAAGATTTATCAGAACTTAAAATTGCGGGCGTCACACCAATTTATGATAAAGATAAAGGTGTATTGAATTATCATTTTGATACGCTTAATGCAAGAACAGCAAATAAAGTAATTATAAAAATAGGAACAGCAAATGGCGCAATTATGCCTAATACAAAATTAGACACAGCAGCAACATTTACTGGAACGGATCAGAATGGCGAAAATAAAAGCTATGATTCTAAAACTTCAATTAATATAACAGCAAATAATAATTATGCTATGACAAATAAAGTTACTAGTATTGAAGGACAAACATATAATAATCCTAATCGTGGCGATATTGTAAACTATGGTGTAGGGGTTAGTGCGCCGAAAAAGGAATTAGGCGCACTGTATGTTAAAGAAGGTTCTAAAGTTAACGTGACCTATAAATTAGGCGCTGGAATAGACTACTATGGTGTAAAAGATGGCGCACAAGAACCGAGTGTCAGTACAGATGGTAGAACATTAACCTGGGAATATACAGCACCAAGTTACGCTGAACAAAAAGCAGCTGTGACTGATTTCTTTGAAAAAAATGTGACTATCCAAGCAAAAGTAACTGACAAGGCTGCCTATTATTCACAGATAACGAATACAGTGAGTTCAACAGCAACTTTCCTTGATGGTAGTGTAAATAGTACAGCACCAATTAAATCAACGGTTATGGTTATGCCCAATGATCCTAAGGAAGTTCCAATTCCAATTCCTGGTGGATCAGCATTTCCAACTAATCATTTAGGACCAAAAGATGGAAACGGTGGCGTGGCATCAGCTACATTAATTGACCCGGATGTGACAGTTAACGATGATGCTTATCTAAGTTATGGATTAACATTATCCTCACAAAATGCGACATCACCTTATATTGGATTTTCTTATTATAATATTTATTATGATGTGGATACGCATTTAAATCTTGATAGTTTTACAACGGGTAATTTTTATTACATGCCAAACAATAATTTACCAACTTTTTCACCAACAAAAGCTAAAGTACCATTTGCTATGTTGGTAAAATACGAAACAGATGGAAAAGTTGATGATAACTGGACATTACTCAATATGGATATGAAGACTAACGCCAATTACACACGTGCTCAGTTAGGTATTCCGGATGGGAAAAAAGTGGCTAATATTTGGCTGTGGTTCCATGATGAGAAGATAACAAAAGTTCCAGCAAATAGAGACATAGCTGCATCTGCAACCTATGATCCAGAAAGTAAAAAAACCGTTAAAATGGCTCCAGCTGGATTGTATAATAGCGGGATGAAAGTTAACGCAACGATTGATAAAGGATTCACTGGTCAAATAACTAATAAAATGGATATGACTTTCTATGGCGTTCAGGCACCTGATGAAACAGGTTTTGAAGCAGCTCGATATGTTGATTACACATCTAACCCATGGGCAGAGGCATTTAAGGGTGAAAATGGTCAGGTTTATACAGATCGAATTGCGCCTCGTCACGTTGAAGTCGCAGCAAAAACAACCGGTGAAACAAAAGTTGTTAAAGCTTCAGTTAGTTTACTAAATACAGTCGGAAGTACAGTTAATGAAGGTGAAAATACTGTCTTAACTTCAATAGAAAATAATAAGGCATCAATTTCACCTTTATCAGGACCTTATCTGAGTTATGTGCTATTACCAACAGGTGTAACGTTCAAAGAAAGCGTTGCTTCAACGAACTATAGCGCTGAATTATATGATAAGGATTACAAAGGTACTGGAAGACAACTCGTTAAAGTAACAATGAATGGCGACAAATTAGTAGCCGGTAAATTCCTTAATGGTCAATTTAAAATTAATATTTCAAAAGATGCGACACCTAATATGACATTTAACATGACAGGAACAATTGGTGATACTGATTATACAGCTGTGAAACCGACAGGTGATGAACCACTTTTAACGGATACAGTAAAATCTGTTGATACAGATGATATTGATAAAGATGGTAAAACAGACACACCAATTATTAAAACAGGTAATTCATATGTGTTAAATCAAGAATCAAATATTGATGTTGATGCAAGTATTAAAGGTGATAAAGATGATAAGTTTGGCGATTTAGGTAATGTTACAGTCGGCAAAAAAGCCACTTATCAAGCAACATTAACAAATAATACAGATGATAAAATTACATCAATGCAGTTCTTAGATGTTTTACCATCTGTCGGAGATTCAAATATTACCGATGGTGCAGCACGTAATTCGGCTTATGAAATGAAATTAGATGGGGCCATTACTTTACCAAGTGCATGGGAAAATAAGATGACTGTTTTATATAGTACATCTAAAAATCCTAAACGTGCCGGTATATTAGATAAGAATACAAATTATCCAGCAGGAACGGCTAAAATTGTTGACCCAACTGGGGCTGAAGATGCAACTTGGGTAACAGCTGATAAAGTAGCTGATTGGTCAACCATTCATTCATACAAAATTACGCTTAATGACGGAGTTGAATGGGCCCAAGGTAAGGGAGTTACATTATCATTTGATCTAGTTGCGCCTAAAGAATCTGAAATTTCAGATTCAACATTAATTAGTAATAAACCAGCTGAAACAACGAAAGTGTCACGCGCTGTTCAAGAAACACGTGGTGCTTACAACAGTTTTGGTATCGCAATTAACAAGTTGCAAGTTGTTGAAACTGGTGCAATAGGCACACAATTAATTCGTGCTAGCGCTGATGTTACTGCAAATTATGTAGATGTAGATGGTAATAAACTTGCTGATGATGTTGTCCAAAGTGGGTACTTCGATGATCCATATACGACAACTCAAAAAGAGATTTCAGGTTACGACTTTGTAAAAGTAGAAGGTAACGTTTCTGGTAAGTTTGGGGCTGATGCAGTAACAGTTAACTATGTTTATAAGAAAACTTCTGCACCAGTGACTGTTAAATATGTCGATGAAAATGGTAAATCGGTAGCTGATTCAAAAGAACTTACTGGTGATTTTGGTGATGTTTATACATCAGATGCTGCTGTTATTTCAGGATGGACATTGAAAGAAACACCAAGTAACGCAAGTGGTAAGTTTACTGCTGATAAACAAACAGTCACATATGTCTACGAAAGAGCGGATGCGGCTGACGTTACAGTTAAGTATGTCGATGCAGATGGAAAAGAATTAGCAACATCAGATGTACTTTCAGGAAAAGTATCAAATCCATACAGTACAACTGCTAAAAATATTTCAGGATGGACGTTGAAAGAAACACCAACGAATGCAAGTGGGACATTTACAGAGACCGCACAAACAGTCACATATGTGTATGAAAAAGCGGATGCAGCTGATATCACGGTTAAATACGTTGATGTAGACGGAAATGAATTAGCTAAATCAGATGTGCTTTCAGGAAAAGTATCAAATCCATATAGTACAACCGCTAAAAATATTTCAGGATGGACATTAAAAGAAATACCTGAAAACGCAACGGGAGTATTTACGGATAAAGCTCAGACAGTTAAGTATGTGTATGAAAAAGCAGATGCTGTCCCTGTTACAGTTAGATATGTTGATGGAAGTGGGAATGATTTAACTAAAGCTGATACGCTTTCAGGAAAAGTTGGGGATGCTTATACAACTGATGCCAAAGTATTATCAGGTTGGACGTTAAAAGAAGTACCAAAGAATGCACAAGGAATATTCACAGATGCTGCACAAACGGTTACGTATGTGTATGAAAAAGCAGATGCAGCTGATGTGACGGTCAAATATGTAGATGGAAAAGGTAACGAGTTAGCAACATCAGATGTTTTATCTGGTAAAATTGACGCTGACTACAAGACAACCGCTAAGGAATTAGTAGGTTGGACGTTAAAAGAAACGCCAAGTAACGCCAACGGAACATTTACGGATAAAGCCCAAACAGTTACGTATGTGTATGAAAAAACAGATGCTGAAGCTGTAACAGTTAAGTATGTAGATGAAAAAGGCAACGAGCTAGCAACACCAGATAATCTTTCTGGTAAATTAGGAGATTCATACAAGACAACTGCTAAACGTATTGCAGGTTGGAATGTTAAAACGACTCCTAAAAATGCAGAAGGAACATTTACAGATAAGACTCAAACAGTTACGTATGTTTATACGAGATCAGCTGCTAAAGATGTCACTGTAAAATATGTTGATAAAGATGGTAATGAATTATCAGCTTCAGTAACATTCTCTGGTAAGATTGGTGACGCATATACATCTAAAGAGAAACAACTTTCAGGTTGGATGTTGAAAGAGGCGCCAAGTAATGCTAAAGGTATCTTCACGGATACGGCACAAACAGTCACGTATGTTTATGTTAAAGATGAAGATAAAACAGTAGTGACACCGCCGGTAACACCACCAACAGATAATTCAAAAGGAAATACAACAACAGAAACGTTGACGGATGTTCCTGAAGGAAACACTCACTCAAATACAGTAAGCAAAGCAAATAATACAAAGAGTGATACAGGAAATCTTCCTCAAACAAATGAGGCAACAAGTCTTTTGGTAACGTTATTAGGTGCTGCATTACTCGCAACATCAGTTATCTTTATGATAGGTAGAAAAAAATCAAAAAAGGCTAAAAAGTAAAATTCTAAGATTATAGAATGAGTAGAAGAAGTCTTAAGACCCCTATGTCAACGAGTGTTGGTGGGTAAATTTTGGAAAGACCAATTCATTTTCGAATTGGTCTTTCTTTTTTTATTTTCAAAGAGAATTCAAACATAATTCGGTCGTGTAAATGTTGCCAACACCAATAAATGGTATCAAAATGAAGAATAATGTTAACGCGGGAATTATTCTTAAAAATTGTAACCTGTTACGCTTAAGGATAGTCAATATACTTAAGCGGATTCAATTAATGCTTTTTGGTTGACTGTGACGTAACGAGATAGTCTATGTTGATAATATACCGCAAGTACTAATTATTGAGGCTGTTGATGAAGCTTATGCCACTTCAAAAAAAGTCAATTAAAAAAAGATCAGCAGGTTTTTATCATGATGGGGGGTTCAGTAGAGACCTTGAAAAGGTATTCAAACTGGGAGATATTCAAGAGGCACATCGCTATGGCATGAAATCTGACCAATTTATAAATAAGGAGAAAAAATGATTAATACAAATAACAAATTAAATGAAGAGATTATTGCACTAGAAAAGGGTGCGTTGGATAAGTGGTTCAAAGGGGACACTTCGGGTTACCTAAATATTTGGTCACAAAAACAGTTTTCGTATTTTGACGGTGCTGTTAAAAGACGTGTTGATAGTTATGAAGACATAAAAGAATCAGTTTTAGCTAATGTTGAAGGAAAACTATTTGCTGACAGTTACGATTTTGAATATCCACGAGTGCAAGCAGTCGATGATATGGCTGTTTTAACATATCAACTATATGCAAAAACGACGTTGATTGATATGCAATACAATTGTATTGAAGTTTATCAAAAAGAAGAAGATGGCTGGAAAGTAATCCACTCAACTTGGTCATTTATTCGACCAATGGATATGGATTTTGGTAAAGCTAAAAGTATTGTTTAAAAAGGTGAAGTTAACCTTTATTCACGATATACTGAAACAGTTCTCTTAACTATTTTGAAGGCACAAAATATACACAATTAGTGATTTACAAAAGAATGCCGACAAAATAGAGTTTGCTTCGCATTGACCTTGATGTTGCGAAAAAGTTTTACAAGAATAATTATTAATACAAATCGGAATAATCAGTCAGATAACATAAATAATTTAAATTGGAGTAGATAGAAATGACGACACATAAAGTACACAGTTGGTTAGGCGTTCCCTATGCCAAAGCTGAAAGATTTGCTGAACCAGAGTTGGTTCCTTTTGATGAAACAAAGCAGTATGTTAAGTATGGACCAGCACCTTTGCAGGCTGGCGATACAAGTTGGCTGGGAGCCGTTAGCGGACTTAGCGAAGATTGTCTAAACCTTAATATTTGGGCCCCTGAAGACATGGGGGAGGAACCATTACCAGTTGTTGTTTATATTTTTGGTGGTGGCTGGGTGTTAGGATCAAATACACAAGCAGTTTCTGACGTATCAGGACTAGCTAGTACTGGTCGTGTGATAGGCGTTTCTATTAATTATCGCCTTGGACCGTTTGGTTGGTTATCACTAGCACAGTATGGTGGTAAATTAAAAGATGCAACTAACCTTGGTCTTAAAGATATAATAACGGCTCTTAAATGGATTCAAAAAAATATTGCTTATTTTGGCGGTGATGCTAATAATGTCACAGTTACGGGACATAGTGCAGGTGCTTTTTCATCATTAGAACTATTATCAGCGCCTAGTGCTGACAATCTTTATCATCATTTAGCAGCTTTTTCTGGTATGCCTTCTCGATTAGTGCCTCAATGGGTGGCGCAAGAGCGTGCTCTAAAAGTGTTAAAACATTTTGACTGTGTTAATAATCCAGAGCACTTATTACAGGTCGATGCTTATGAATTAGCTGAAGCAATGAATGCAACTCAATCACCTGATCCGGGTACTCCACATGGCATTGACAATGATGTGATAGCTGTTACTGACGATAGTCAACTAATAAATGGGGTTATAGCTGATCACCCGATGCATGTTCTTGAATCTGGGAAACACAAAGATGTAGATATTCTATTTAGTAGTACCACAGAAGAAACTTTTTATTGGGTCTTAAATCGGACAAAAGATTTTGATCCAGTGACCCTTGACAGGCTTACAGAGCAATTTGCCCACAGTATGCGTATTCCTTTATCTAGAGCCCAGCAAGTAATCAATTCCTTTGCTGATGATACTTTGAAGCCTGTAGAGGTAAGGGGATTATTATTAACGCATTTATCCTTTACATTACCTCAAATTCGTGGAGCAGTGGCTCATGCTAATGCAGGTGGAACATCACATGTGTTAGTTGTTGCACCTGTCAAAGGAGCGGAAGTCGCTGTCCATGGAACAGAGATGTACGGCATTGTTGGACAGATTAGCCCTAATGCCAGTCAAGAACAAATTGATCGGGACAATTATATTAAAGACACGTTATTAGATATGGCGGAAGGTCATTCCGATCTTACTTGGGACGCTGTTAAAGTAGATAAAATAAGTGCTAAAGGAATTGGAAACATGCCTTATAATGCTACAGAACATAGTTTGGATATTCTTGAAATATTTAAAGGAATAGACCGTCCTTAATAGTTTATAGCAAAAAGTGGAGGTCAATTCATTGTTGGCTAGCTGACTCAAATTGGTGTTTTTTGGAGATAACAAGTATGACAACAGTTTAAAGATGTGTTGGCTTCTCGCTTCCGCAGACGACCGAAAGCTAAAACTAGCGGTGATTGTTTTTGATAGCAAGACATAATTTTTTGACCTTTTAAATTTTGTTCGGATTAATTATAGATTTTGCATTTCTGAATAATTGGTGGAGAAAACTATATATTATTGTGAAACATTTGAGGATTTTCTTGGACTTAGAACGAATAAAGGGAGATACAAGGACTTGGACCGAAAAACATTTATTTCTAAAGACGTTATTTATGTAATGATAGCCACTTTTTTCTATCAATTTAGTATTCAGTCGGTAAATCCGTTAATCAGTGGCTATGTTACACATTTAGGTATTACTAGTACTCTAGCAGGTTTAATTGTTGGTATTATGAGTATTACTTCATTATTTTTAAGACCTATTGCTGGAAATCTTACCGATAAAATATCAAAATATGGGTTAACATTTATTGGTGGTATTCTATGTGCCATTAGTGATTTTGGATATATGTTTTCTTTTAATACTGCTTGGTTATTCTTTTTTAGAGTCATTAATGGGGTTGGTTTTGTCTTATGCACTGTATGCTTGGCAACCTGGTTGGCTTTCTTGGTGCCGCGCCAACGTGTTGGTGCGGCGATGGGGTATTATGGGTTGGTAAACGCTCTTTCTATGGCAGTTGCCCCAGTTTTGTCACTTGAGATATATCAAAAAGTAGGGTATAAAATGATTTTTCTTTTGGCCGCTGTCAGTGCGATTGCCGTGGTAATCACAATTCAGTTTATTGATAATCGAGCCATGCCATCTTTCGTTCGTAAGGAAGCGACACATTTTAAGCTGATTCAACGAAGTGCATTACCAGTTGCATCAATTTTTGCTTTAATTTCTATTCCATATTTTGCGGTCCAGGCTGACATTGTAATGTATGTTCGAGCAAGTAATCTAAATATTACTGTTAGCTTATTTTTTGTAATTTATTCAATTGTTTTGATTTTTAGTCGAATTTTATTAAAAAACTATTTTGACAGTATTCCCTTTGGTGTTTGGTTTTATATCTGTATGATTGTGACTGTGGGCTATCTTTTTTTCTTAACCATAATGCATAACAATTTAGAGATGGCGTTAGCTGCGGCTTTGATGGCCATTGGGTTTGGAACAATGGTTTCTGTTTGCCAGTCTACAGCTCTATTATTAGCGCCTTTGCAAGAACAGGGGCTGGCTACTGCAACTTACTATTTGGGGAGTGACATAGGAATGTCTTTAGGACCAATTCTAGGTGGCATTATTACAAATATTTTACCAATAAAATTACTTTTTCCAGTTATGATTTTAATTGTTCCAGTAGCTTTTAGTATCTATTTTTTTAATCATAAGAATTTGAACAGTGCGATTAGACATGATTAGTACTAGGAAAAATGTGATGAACTTAATTTGAATAGTCTCGGAAACTTTCAAGTTTTCAAAAAAAGAAGGCTCGTAATGCGAGCCTTCTTTTTTATACATATATATTAAAGAAAATGATGTTGTTTGTGTGTCTGTTACGGCGCCAATTTAAGCGATCATTTATAAATGTTTAGTTGTCAAAGCCAAGGATGCTTATCCGCATCATGATAAGCATATTTCGATGAAGTATATGATGCATTTACATTTGATAACAACGTATGATGAGCAAGCATTTACCTTAGAGAAATTAAAAAAACATGGCGCGACCTCTATCAGAGGACCACGTCATGTGCCGGATGATTTAGTAGCGTTGTTGAAGTAGATAACTAATTAGTTTATTATCACATTGATACTTTAGAATCTCTGTTTAGAGATGTTTTTGCCAACTAAGCACGCGATTTTGCATTCCTTTGAGATCTAAGATACCGTTTGCAAATCCTTTACGAATTAATTCTTCTGGTACATATTCATCATATTTTTCAAAAACAGGCACTTCTTTTTCATATACCAATGCCAAAGGATCAAAATCGGTAGCTGCTTCTTCTGCTACGATTTTATAAAATTCTGCTTCACTGACAGACATGGTAAATTGTAGGTAATATGGTCGTGATGAATTCATGCCTTTCAACCCAAGACGTTTACCACAACGGATTTTCAGAAACCGCTCAAGCGCAAGGAACGCGTAACTGCCAAGCCATGGAAACAATGCCCACATTTTGCCACCAAGATGAACCAGTGGACGATTAGCCATTTCTGCCTTTTTAAACGTTTCTCTGGCTTCTGCTAGACGGCCTCTAGCTTGTGGCATTAAGTAGGAATAGTCTTTTTGCTCTGCAAGGACATCGTGCATACGTTCTAGGATTCTGGTGTGAATATCCCCAGCGACATCTCCAAAGTAGGCTGGTTTGTTACCTTTAACGAGCGTACAGTATACCTCACGACGTTTGTGATCAACTTCATCGACAACCCATACACGTCCTGCTATGGCAATCTTGTCACTGACTGGTGGTGGCTTGACAATTGTACCTAACTCTTCTGATCCTGCACGGACTGTATATTCGATGTTTTCTTGAAAGACCCCATAAAATTTGTAGTTGTTAACAATACGTTCACCAGCAAGACCAACAATTACACCGCCATTTTCGGTACGATTGATATGATCGATTGTGATCAGATGACGCAGTAAAGTTCCGAAGTCCTCTTGATTAATTCGATGAAAAGCAGAAAGCGTTAGGACGCGTGAAGCAAGTTCAGCAAGTGTCATTTCGCCAGATGATGCCAATGTACTCATTGTTTGGTGATAAAGCAGGGAAAAAGGCAATTTGTCTGTTTTGGGTGGTTCTACAAAACGTTCTTCGATATATAATTGTACGAGAGCGATACCCTGAATAAGGTACCAGGGCACCAAATCTGGTAGCATAGCACGAGCTTCTGGGTGGTCTTCGCGCATAACAAACCACATTTCAGAAGGGTCACCTCTTCTGCCGGTTCTGCCCATACGCTGTAAAAATCCGGAAACCGTAAATGGTGCATCTAGCTGAAAGGCGCGTTCTAGTCTACCAATGTCGATACCAAGTTCTAGTGTTGCGGTGGCACAGACGCTCATGAGAGAATCAGCATCTTTCATGGCTTCTTCAGCACTTTCTCGATAGGCTGTTGAAAGGTTTCCGTGATGAATAAGAAAACGATCCGGTTCGTTGTTGACTTCACAGTACTGCCGTAAATTTTGACAGACTAATTCACACTCTTCTCGCGAGTTAGTAAAAATGAGGCATTTTTTGCCACGTGTATGTTCAAAAATATAGCCTATACCTGGATTTGCTGCCTTTGGAGCTTTATCTGTGGCAGGTTCTAAAGCAGAGGTAGGTGGGGCTGTTATCACGCTATTTATCGTCTCGTTAGCTTGTGGTTCTGAATTAAAAAAGTGTTCGATTGACAGTCGCCATACTTCTTTTCCACCGTCAAACTTTGGGATGATAGTTTCTCTGCCACTACCTGCGGCAAGAAATTTACCCGCTGCTTTTGGATTTCCGATTGTAGCTGATAATCCTATTCGTCTTGGATTACTGCCCGATAGTCGACAGAGGCGTTCAATTAGCGAAAAGGTTTGTCCACCACGATCCGAACGTAAAAGTGAATGTATCTCATCAATGACAATAAAGCGTAAATCACCAAAAAGGGCAGGGATTTCCATAGACTTGTTTATCATCAAAGCCTCTAAGGACTCCGGTGTAATTTGTAAAATACCGGCTGGTTTGCGTAGTAATTTTTGCTTTTGACTTCGAGGGGCATCCCCATGCCAACGTGTGACTGGAATATCAGCTTCTTCACAAAGCTCATTTAATCGACCAAATTGGTCATTGATCAAAGCCTTTAAGGGGGCAATATACAGTACTCCAACTGAGCTTGATGGTTGTTCATCAAGTAGGCTTAGAATAGGGAAAAAAGCAGCTTCCGTTTTCCCAGAAGCAGTAGATGCCGTTAAAAGAACATTCTTATCTGTGTTAAAAATGGCATCTCCGGCCGCATTTTGAACAGCGCGCAGGGTTCGCCAGCCAGACCGGTAAATGTAGTCTTGAATAAAAGGCGCATATCGGTTATATATATCCATGTGAATACCTCTCAAATTGTAAATTCAGAAAAATTGTCAGCCACTTTGTTAGAAACAGCCTCTGATTTGGCATAAGAAAACTCATCAGAATCAAATATTGTGTCAATGGATAGATTTGGATTTTGATATAAAATGTCTAATACCTCAATGAAATCACGGATAATCTCGCGTGGGGTAATATTTAAATCTGCTCCGATGCGTTCATATTCAATTCGGATAAAGGTGGCGAGGTTATCGTCTGTCATCTTTTTTTCATAACTATAGAGATCTGCATGCATAATAGCCAACTTTTCACATAGAATTAGCATCTCTTCAGCTGTTAATGGTTCTAACTTGATGACCGGGGCCAACAAATCTCTAGCGCCTGGTTTTGAAAACTTACCTTCAGCTAGACGAGAACGCAGGGCCTCATAACTATAAACACCGCGACGTTTATCTTCTATAGCTTGTGGAGTAGTTCCCATGATGATACCAAGATATTTAGCTTTACCTTGCAGTGTGTCATTGTACATCGTTAACAGTTTTTCATAATTATATTGACGCGTGATACTATTTGGAATCTTATAGATATTTACCAGCTCGTCAATCATAATTAGCATGCCAGAATAACCAGCTAATCTAAAGAAAGCAGCGAAAAGTTTTAAATATTCATACCAATTATCATCTGTAATAATAATATTAATATCTAAGTCCTTTTTGGCTTCACGTTTTAAAGCATATTCCCCACGGAACCAGCGGATGACTTTTGCTTTCAGTTCATCGTCGGCGTTGACATAGGCATGATAATAGGAAGAAAGTAATTTAGCAAATTCAAAGCCGTATACAAGTTCACTGACTGAGGAAGTGACTGTGTAAATATTTTGATCTACCATCGCAGTCAACCGAGGATCACCTGGGGTTAGGCCACTGTCGCTGGCTGCTTTTGTTTGAACGCTGCTAATCCAACGATCCAAAATTAAGTTAAGTGCACCACCTTCAGGTTTTGTTTTTGTAGATAGATTACTAATTAATTCGCGATAGGTTGCAAGACCTTGACCTTTTGATCCTTGAAGACGTCGTTCTGGTGATAAATCTGCATCGACAACAATAAAGCCACTGTTCATCACGTAATTACGAATCGTTTGCATCAGAAAACTTTTACCTGAGCCATATCTACCAACAACGAAGCGAAAAGATGCACCGCCTTCTGATATGATATCGACATCGTGTAAAAGTGCCTGAATTTCATTTTTTCTACCCACCGTAACGTAAGGTAGTCCAATTCTAGGGACAACACCACCCTTTAAGGAATTTAATACTGTTTGTGCAATGCGCTTTGGTACTTTTTGAGTTTGTTTTGTCATTTCATATTTCTCCTAATTATTTCAATTAAATCGTCCCGATAGTCTTCAATAAGAAAGATGGTATCGCCGTCACATTGTAGAGCTGAGTCGCCGATGTCATCAAAAAGCGTTTCATTTAACGTGTCGGTAATCACTTCAGGCATGCCATGCATATCACGGATCATGTCTGTGACAGATTCGCCTCGAACTAATAAGCTTAATAATTCTAACTGGGTCTTGCTTAGTGACAGCGTAGGCTCTGAATCAATAACAGGTATTTTTTCGAGGCCAGTCTGTTCAGTGGATGGCAATATGTTATTATGCTTTGGTAATACGTTTTCAGAAGTATCTTTTTCTTCGTCAGTTAACAAACTGTCTCGTGTTTCAAACGCATCGCTTCTAATTTTATCTAAATTTGAAAATTGAATGGTAACCTTAGGCTTATCTGCTTTCAAACGAGAATCACGGTCAGCTGCAATGACAGTTTTAACGTACGGTGCTGCCCAGGTTTCTGCATCTCGTGCTTTTAAAGGATAACCAGTTTTTAAATAAAGTCGTAACATACGATCTGTTTCACGCAAAAGACCATCTAACTTTTCTTGATGAAAGTTAAATTTTTGGTAACTCTGTTCGTACCACGCATTATCTTTGTAGGTATATTTTCGGATATCATTCAACTTGTATATAAGTGGCTGTTGTGGCGTTACTTGGTAATATACGGCGTTGCCTAGAGGGTACCAAAGATGAGAATGTATTGTGCCAAAGCACGCAGAAAATAAGTTATTATCCATTTTTATAGCTGTTCGCCACACTTGAGCGAATAACTGTGTGCCGTGTTTTTCATGTTTTTTAAGGACAGCTGATGCCAAAATTTTATGTCTTCCAAAAAGACAAAGCGCATCAAATACTGCTTTGTCTTCATGCTTTTCTGGATCACCTAAAATCATGATTGCATTATCTCTTTGTAATTTTTCGGTATCAGCGTACTGATACGTCGTGTCTGGTTCTATACCATTTATTACTGCTAGTTCAAACAACCATTTATGGCTGTTTAAGCGTATACGATTATCTCCAATACCGGAGTCCAGATAATTGATTTCAAATGCTTTTATTTTTTGTAGGCTGTCTATCACGGATGATGTGCCTATGCCATTAACCAACTCATACAAATATAGGTATGCAAGTGAGGTCGTGATTTTTTTATAAATGCCTTTTCGGATGTTTGTTCGCCAACTAAAATAGCCGCGTAATTGTTTCAAACCAAGATCATGGTAGGTTGTAAAGTAGCGGTGTATGTCGACATTGTAGGAGAAAACATCTTCGTAGTCGGCCATAAATTGTCCTTGGACATAAAAATTCCGGCATTTTTGCTTGAAAGAGTTATCACCGTAAGCATAGAGTTGGCTCATTTTTATCATTTTTTCAGGAATTTTATTTTCTTTGACATCAGAAGTCATTCCCTTAAACGTCAGAGGAACCGCGTGGTATTGTTGCTGTTGTATAGGTTCAGGTTCGGCGTTTAGAACAATCGTATTACCGCTTTGTTCGTTCTTTTCAAGTGCATTATCAAAAATACGATATATAACATCTGGGTCTGTGCTGTCGTCAAAATGGACGCCTAACCACTTCGGACCGCGCATTCGAAAAGGTGACGAAAGGTAAGACGGTAAAATATCAGTTGGTATTTCCTGTGCGTATTTGATGTCACAACGCTCGATATTATCACCAGAAGTAGCGTTTTTTTGACGCATCAAAACAGCCACCCATTTATTTGTGCTGGGATCTACCAACACCGAAAAACTAGGGAATTTAGGCCATTTGTATTGTTCGATAATATTATATTTTTCCTTGGCGTATAGTACTAATTCAGATAAATTCATGTTTTCACCAGAGTATTCTGTTATTTATAAGGTTGGTAGCCATACGTCCTAAATATTTACGCAAAGATAGGTGAATAAACAACTAGGACAGTTAAATTCATCAATAATTTTTGTTATTTAAAATGTATACTACCGTCAGTATATGATGTACCGTAGCGTCACAGTCAATATCATTTTCCTTTTCATATGATTTTAATATCTTTATGACAAAATTATTCAAATTATAGGTCTTGCGCAAATTTTGTATAATACAGGTATGGGACATACCTTTCACCGCTTTCAATTAGTTTTAGTCAACGAAATTGTAGAGCCAGTCTTAACGCCAAAAATGGGGTTAAGACTGCTTTTAATTTACCGCTAAAACCGCTATACTATTAGTATAAAATCAATAAGGAGTGTGTGGAAAATGACAAAAAGAGTTCAAGGTTCTTGTACATCAATTTTAGTTGGTAAAAATGCTTCAATCGACGGTTCAACAATGATTTCTCGAAATGATGATGGGCATGAAGCTTTAGATCCACAACGTTTTGTTGTTGTACAACCTGAAGATCAACCACGTAATTATCAATCTGTTATTAGTGGTGTAAAGGTAGAATTACCAGATAATCCAATGCGTTATACCTCAATTCCAAACTCACTTTTAACAAACGGAATTTGGCCTGCAGCGGGTATCAATAGTGATAATGTAACGATGTCTGCTACAGAAACAATTACAAGTAATCCACGTATTCAAGGGCTTGATCCTTATGCTGCTGGTGGAATTGGTGAAGAAGATCTTGTAACGCTCGTCTTACCATATATTCATAGTGCTAAAGAAGGGGTTGAACGTTTAGGCGATTTACTCTTAACACATGGCACATATGAACCAAATGGTATCGCATTTTCCGATAATGATAGTGTTTGGTGGCTTGAAACAATCGGTGGCCATCATTGGGCAGCTGTTCGTATTCCGGATGACGCTTATGTTGTTGCACCTAACCGTCGAAATATTGATATGTTTGATTTTGATTCAGAAGACACACTTTGTTCTGAAGATTTAAAAGTCTTAATTGATAATAATAAGTTAAATCCTGATTTTGAGGGTTACAATTTACGTCATATCTTTGGTAGTGCATCAATTAAAGATACGGTCTACAATAATCCCCGTACATGGTACGGTCAACAATATTTCAATCCTGAAATTATTCAAGATCCAATGGATCAAGACTTACCTTTCATTTGTCATGCAAATCGTAAAATTTCAATTGAAGATGTTAAATTTGTTTTGAGTGCACATTTTGAAAATACGGAATACGATCCTTATGGTAGTGCGCCAGAAGATATTAAAACACGATTCCGTCCAATTGGGATTAACCGTAATCATAATGTACATTTATTACAAGTTCGTAATGATGTACCTGATGAGATTGCTGGGATTCACTGGTTAGCTTATGGTGCAAATACGTTTAATACAATTGTGCCATTCTATGCGAACGTTAATGACACACCAGAATCATATAAAAATGCGACAGGTGAATTTGATTTAAATAATATGTATTGGCTCAGTTGTACAACTGCATTGTTGGGCGATACGAATTATGACTTCTACGTAGATATGCGAAATACATTTGAACTTGAAGCAATGAGTGCTTACCATGAAATTCAAAATGTTGCTGATAAGGCAGTTAGTTCACAAGCAAATATCACAGCATTTTTAGAAGAAATGAATAATAAGTTAGCTACAGAATCATTAAAACGTCAAACACAATTGTTAGGTGAAATGGTTATATCTGGTTCCGAACAAATGAAATTACGTTATAACTTAAACGATTAATTATAAACAAAATGAAAAGTTATCATTAAGTTGATAACTTTTTTTGTAACAATTATTTTAATTACTAGATTTAGGCAGCACTTTTGAGTAATATGGTACCATTTCATATGCTAGTAAAAATCAAATTTAGATCACTTAAATATGGTTTATATAATTCTTATTATAATGATAACAAGTATAATAATATGCTTTTTGCTAAAATTAACGTTTTTAAAAATCTTTAAGCTTTCTTTGATTTCACTTATTGTAAAATAAGATTCGTGATTGGAGAAAGTTAATGGTTAAAACGATAAGTCAGTTAATTCGAAAAAAACGTAAGGCACTTAGTCTAACAATTGAGCAGCTTGCTGAAAAGTCTAACGTTTCTATTAGTTTGATTTCTAGAATTGAACGAGGGGACGTTGCTAATATCAGTATTAATAAATTATCTGATATTGCCAGTGCGCTAGAATTGGAATTGTCAGACTTCTTTAGTAGGCAACAGTTTTCGGATATACCTACTTTAGAATTATTACAATATTTTAGTACGTTAACAGATGAGAAACGTGAGAAATTATCAAAATCAATTCTTAGAATTATTCAATTATAAATGATAATGATTAATAATGGATTATGTTATTTTTTTATAGAATGCACAATTTTTCTGTCTTTGTATTCTTTAGTTAAATTAATTTCAATTATTTTAGGTTTTAAATTTTTCGATAACTTTAAATTGGATAGTAATAAATTAGAATTGTCCATGGTAGATCGTCATCTTCAAATAATAGATCTTAACCAAGAAACTTTCCTGGTTAAGGGTTATTTTAGTAGGAAATTGAATTAATTTAACTTAGATGTCAAGTTAAATGATAGATAAGATATCGTTAGTATTTGGAGAGAAATTAGAATAAAAAATGACATGAAATAGGTTAAATGTTAACATAAAGAGGATAATAATTCTGGGGAATAAGTTATTTTTTAAGTATGGTATTGGGGATAAAAATTTAACTCAAAAAAATATTTATGTTAATGATTGGAAATACTCGGAGGTAAGCATTTGTACAAGAAAAACATTCTCGATAAACAAGAATGGCTAATTTGCGAAATTATTTAAATATTAGCTTTGAACGAAACTGGTTTATCAAGAAAACGATTACGTGAGCAATTAAATGTTTCTGAAACGGCTGTAAAAGTTGCTTTACAACAATTGGATAAAGATTTAAATTCCGGGGATGAACCCTACATGATTATTACAAAAAATAACGTCCAATTATTAGGTAAAGGCGAAATGAATTTTAATCAAACGATTTATCGGTATATAAAAAAATCGATAAATTATCAGATTTTAATGGCCTTTTATACTAAAGGTAATGCAAAAGTTGAGAATCTAGATACTAAATTAAATGTCAGTGAGGCTTCTATTTTTAGAAGGATTAAGCGATTAAATTCTCTTTTAGAAGAATTTCATGTGAAAATTTCTCATGGTGTGATGTTAGGTAACGAAAGTCAAATTCGCTTTTTTTATTATTCATTGTTTTTAGGAATTGATTTTAAATTCGAACAATCAAGTGAAAATGGCATTATTATGGCAGTCATCCAACGGTTTGAGGAATATTTTGATTTTAATGTGAATGATAGTAGTTTAGTTAGAGTAAAGCTTTGGTTAAAAGTAACAAGTCAACGAATGATGGTTAACGATCAAGATAATCGTAGTATTTCAGTTGTTTTAGAAGACATGATAAAAAATAATTCTTTGTTCGATAGCGTTGAAGAAGAATTTGGCGAAATTGTTAAAGAGTTTAAGCATAAAGTTGATATTCATTTTGAAAGTGCACTACTTTACGCTTGGACCACGGCTTTTGTGCCAGTACCATGGAGCACCTTTGTTGCCCATGATTTCGTGGCCGTTAATCGTAAAAATAATAATAAATTGCAACAAGCTGTTGAATTTTTAGAAAATGGCTTTGAGAATAGCTTAGGTATTCAGGTTGCTGGAGGCGATTTAAGTGAGTCTTTATATCCAATTTGTACAGAAGCCTTTTTATTTCACGGCGTTTTAAAATCTGCTAGTACAGATATGATGGAAGATTATCGCCTTAGAAAAGATAATGAGTTAGTTCTTAAAAATGTAAAAAATGCCATGAGTGCAATGATTGAAGAATCGAAGGGCGATCCCGAATGGTATGCCTTTTATTCAAGGTATGGTGACTCATTTATCAAGACGATTATGTCAATTTTTAATGCGCGTTTATTGGCAAAAGAAAAATTATTAACGGTAGGTGTGGATTTAAATACTGAGGAGCGCGTTAAGGAAATGTTTATGATGTACGCCAGTCGGGAATTAAATATTAATTTACGAGTCAACATAGATGTTTACGAGTCTACTAAGAATTATGATTTAGTTATTACAAATTTTATGAGCAAAAATTATTTGAATTCAGCACTGGAGACATATATTATCACTGGATTAGGGACGGATAGTGATGTACTTGGCGTTGAACAAGAATTAATAGAGATACTTAAAAAATATTATCATACTCAATGATAATATTTTTTTGATTTGAATTAGTTATAAGCCTAAAAAAAGAGTAGATTTCTCTACTCTAAATTAACTATATTATTAAATATTCAGATATCGTAAAGCAAGTTGACAGTAAGTCATATTTGCCCAAGAAAACCAGTCTCTAGTAAATTGACTTGGGTCATTAACGTTAATTCCTTCATGACATTGTAATGTGTCATCATCGGTTTGACTAATGATATCTAAATTATTTTGCATAATTTCCGGATTATTTGATGTTAATCCCTCCATCGCTAACGAAATCGGCCAAATATATTCCTTTGGTGTATGAGGACTGCCAATCCCTTTTAAATATTTTCCCGAGTAATAATAGGGATTTTGATCACTCAGAATAAATTTACGCGTTTTTTGGTAGATAGAGTCATCAGGTGAAATATAACCAATAAATGGGAGAGATAATAGACTAGGTACGTTAGCATCGTCCATTAAATTGATATTACCTAAGCCATCAACCTCATAGGCAAAAATAGTTTCATTAGAATTTGGAGCTGATACGATTCCAAAATTTTCAATTCCAGATTCAACTTCAGATCGGAGACGACTTATTCTTTTAAGTAGCTCGACTGGAGCTGGTTGTGTTTTAGATAAGGTAAGCAACTCATCTAGGACACAAATGATATAGCAATTACCTGGAATATGATAACCATATAAGCAGGCATCATCACTTGGGCGGAAACCACTCCAAACCATACCTGTATACCCAATTGGTGCACCTTTACCACCATGACTCAATGTGTCTGTTGAGGGACCATTAGAACGATTAAAAATATAATCGGAAGTTTCATGATGTTGTTCCGTAATAAAGGTATCCACAATTAACTTTACAGTTTGCCAAAAGTTACTGTCTAAATGTTTTGAATATCCAGATTTTTGATAAAGTTCTGATGCCAAATGGATAGGGGCGCATAATGAATCAATTTCAAATTTTCTCTCCCAAACGAGATCAGATATTGGAATATTTGATTTATCAACTGTGTAGTGTGCACCAGAACTAGTTTCGTTAAATGCATTTGCATAAGGATCATGTTTAATATAGGCAAGTTGTTGATTAATAACGCCATGGATGAGATATGTTATTTCTGGAATCTTATCTGTTAGTGAAAGATAAGGTAGTATCTGAAATGTCGAATCTCTGAGCCACATGGCAGGAATATCTCCTGTAGCAATGAATATATCTGAATCATTTTGTACTTTAACCGTATTTGTTAGTGTATCAATGAATACATTACGAAATAATGCAGTAGATTTTTTTGAAGAAAGTGAAATTGTTTCTGAATAATCCGTAACTTGTTTAATTAGTTTTTCTTGATTTATCATTTAAATACCTCAAATCGTAAGTTATCATAATTACTTATTTAATTGGAAAGATACCGTAAGTTCTAATTTCTCCTGGACCAAACGATAGTAAATCAACGGTGGTAACTTTTGAATTAATGAAATGGCTAACTTTACCATTTAAATCGAGTTCAGCAATGTTACAAGTAGTATTTAATGAGAGATTGCCAGGTTGATTGATAACGTTATCAGTTGGATTATAAAGACGAAGTTCAAATCCAGTTTTATCATCTGATATTGAAAAACTACTCATAATGACCTTTAAATTTTGAACGGACATAATTGAATTGTGATTAACGTTAGTCTTTGCTGGATTCATCATGAAATATTGTAAAGGTGTTGAGAAGCGATTTATTATTTGATCTTGATAGAAAAGTTCATTTTGACTTAATTGGCGATGCTTATTTTGAAGTTCAATAGGCTTGAAGTCAGCTTCAACAACTAGCCCACCTTCAAATATTAATTCTTTATTTAATTGACTATCCGGAGTTGATACAATTTTTGTTTGTAGACCTGAAGCATCTGAGGGACGGCGCATTAAGTCAGGACGTCCTAAGAAACCTACTCCTCTAAACAATGTAATCGCTAATTTATCAAAAGATTTATCAATTAATTGAAAATCTTTCGTACCTAAGGTTAGAAAAGACCAACTTACTTCTTTATTATGTGAATTAGCGAAATGAATCATTGGTCGCATACTTGTTGGTTCTTCCTTATAACCAATTTGTTCCCAGTCTTTAAGGTGTTTGTCTTCAGTAGGACGTTCAATGATACCAAATGGGGTATCTGCGAACGAGCTAACGACATTCGTTAATTGTGTATTTAAAATAAGTCGCATACGATGATCAAGAATAGTATTATCAATGTGCATCTTAAATTTAATAACGTTAGAATTTTTTGTTAATGTTAATGTTAATTGATAATTTAATCGACCAGTTTTAGTTTTTAGTGCACGCTCCTCTAAGTTGATTGGTAAGGTCCACGAACCAGTAATTGACATAATTTGATATAATTTTCCTGATTTAAATGTTATTGAATCAGATTTTGAAAAATCTAAAGTTAATAACCAATCTTTGAATGCAGGAGAGTAGTCATACGTATCACCCTCATCACCGCTATCTTCAATTGTCATAAAATTAGAATATGAGTGATTATCAAACTTTGTTTTAAGATTTAATTGCCCGTCATCAAAAGAAATTTTGTAGAAATCATTTTGAATATCAGTAGATACTTCTAATGTATTTACTGGGTTGTTTTCAGAGACGGACTGAATGCAGTAGCCAGTCCAATCTGTAGCTGATATGATCGTTTTAAAAGCAATTTTAGTAATATAATAAAAATCATCAGTCATTTCAGTTTGATCACGGCGTAAAACTGCTGCATTTTCTTCCTTTTGATAAATAATATCAAAAGGAACATCAATGCCGTCTATTGTTTTAAGATTAAAATTAGCAAAAGAAGTACTAACTTCGAATTCACGAATTTCATTAACTGGTAAAGGAAGTGGATTCCAAGCAAATAAATTTAATTGTTTTTTATCTGAAATAGAAATACTTAGTTTACGAAGTAGATAATCTTTGAGTGAAAGAGATAATTGATCTGCCACAATTCCACGATGTAAGATATCTTGATTTGTTTTATCACTGTTACAGCCACCGGAACTATCATGAGCTTGTCCACGGGCAATAGTCTTCCAAATATCATCAATTAAACCTTGCTTTTCAGATATACCCTGATGTGTAGCAATAGCCATTAAAGGCTCGACTTCATAAGTCATTCTCCGTTCTAATTTATCGTAAAGCTGTTTTAAATCGTAACGAGAAGAATAGATTCCTCGATGTATTTTAGAATCTGATGGATCAATGAATTCTCCATTAAATGATGGTAAATTGGACTCCTTAGCTAATGCATCAAAAAATTTTGGATACGTACTTTCTTGAATAACAGAATCAGATTGTAAAAGAACACTATTAGCAGTTGCAAGTCTATCTTTTAAATTATGATCGATAGCTCGCTGGTCGCCACCAATTGGTAAAACAAGATTGTCAGATGTAGTATTCGTTGAGATTTTCTCCGTTAAATCGAAAAAGTTATCATTTTCAACTAAATCTACACCTGCATAATAGCCATTTTTAATATTAGCAACTAAAACTTTGGAGGAGTCATTACTTGTCCAGTAAAAATAGCGGGAATCGTTTTCTGTAGGGAACCCACGCCAGAAAACGGTGCTATTAATACCAAATCCATTATATATTTTTGGCATATCTTGTCCTTGTCCAAATGAATCTGGGAGATACCCAACTTTCATTACGCCACCTAAATTGTCAGCTAGCTTTGATCCAATTCTGATATTGCGAACAATAGATTCTCCAGAAGTAACCATTTCATCAATTTGAGTATACCAAGGTCCAATGAGTAAACGACCCATAGAAACATATTTTTTGATAAGATCTTCTTTTTCTGGAGCTGTATTTAGATAATCATCAATAATTGACATCTGTCCATCTAATAGATAATAATCTAGTTCATTTTTAGATAATGCCTCAAAAGCTTCGTCCATATGGAAGGCAAATTGAATTCGAGCCTCTTGACGTGTAAAATACCATTCAAAATCCCAATGAGTATGTGCGATTGCATGAATCTGTTTCAAATGAAACACCCTTTCTTCTCTTGAATTAAATTCAGATTATTCTGTAACCATGTCTGCATCCAATTTTCTTGCTTCTGCACGTTCATGGCGTTGGTTGATAATAACAAATGGAGCATATAGTGCAGTATCTAAGACAACTAAAACAGCAGTTAAAACGACTGGGCTTAGATGGAATGCACCTAATACCCAAGTGCTAATGAAAATAGGTTCATTACCAGAATTTAAAACTACAAGAGGTACAACCCAACCGATTGAAGTTACAACATATGCAATAATTGCATTTGTGACAGGTACAACAATCCATGGAATGAACATTAGTGGATTTAAAACAATAGGTAAACCGAAAATAACAGGTTCATTAATACCAAAACAACTTGGAATGAAACCTAGTTTTGCAACTTCTCGCTCTTTTTCACCTTTATTTGTGAAAATCAGCATTGCAATAATTAAACCAAATGTTGCACCAGAACCACCAATCATGGCGTAAACATTTGTCATTGTATTAGGTGAAATTGAAATATCAGCAAAACTTTGAGTTTCAGCAAATTTTGCAACGTTTTTAAGGAATAGTGGTAACCAGAAGGCTGAAATAACGCCCCAGACGATATTGAAACCATGTAAACCAAGGAACCAAAGGATTTGTTCTAATAAAATAACAATAATAATAGCTGGAAGCCCAACACCAACGCTTAACATTGGTGAGATAACAATATCAGCAATCATTTGTACTAATGAAACATAGCCAAGTGACTGTATTGTAATTCTTACGATACCAAAAATAATAAGTACTTCGGAAATTGGAATTAATGAGAAAAATGAATCGAAAACATTTTGTGGTACGTTACCAGGCATTTTAATCGTGAACTTACTTCTTGCGAATCGAGCGAACAACGAAACGGCAAGCATTCCAACAATTAAGGCTGTAAACATACCTTCATAACTAAAGAATGAAGTTGAAAAACCTTCAACAACTTTAGCTTTGCTATCCAAAAAGTTAACGTTATTAGGAATCATGACGAAGTATGCTGCGAATGCCAATAATGTGGCAATAATTGGATTTAAACCTTTATTTTTTTCGTCCTTTTTTAATTCCATTGCATACGAGTATGCTGATGAAAAAACAACGATTAGTGCAACAATACCAAGAGTAGCAGTACCAATGTAGCCGAATAAGTCACTAATACTTGTTAAAATGACATTATGAATATCTTTTGCTTTAATTAATGCATCAAGTTCCATTTTGATTAGATTTGAGAATGATCCGACAACAGTAAACGGAATTGTTCTAACAAAGGCATTCTTAATAGCTTGTAAAATGGTATTTCTTTCAACCCATGCTGAAACTTTTAAGAGTGGCCCCTGGATTTTTTCTAAGTTAAAATGCATAATAAAGACTCCTTTTAATTTTGTTTATAGAAAGCGCTTTCTATAAACAAAGTATAACAACATCTTTTTAATTTGTAAATACATATTTAAATGAAACGTGTTTACAAATTAAATTATATAATATAATATGTATATACAAATGTATAGAAATGAGGTAGACAAATGTACAGATATCGAGAAATATACTCAGATATTAAACGAGATATTTTAACAAATCATTATCGTGCCGGGGCTTTACTGCCAACTCAAGAAATATTAACCGAAAAATACCAAGTTTCTAGATTAACGTTAAAAAAATCATTAAATTTACTAATTGATGAAGGATTAGTTTATAGTAAGCAAGGGTCAGGGACGTATGTGCGACCAAGAATGGATAGTCAATCTACGGAGATGTTGCCTCTAGATTTACCTGTTGGTGTCACATATTCACATCGAGATCAAAAAATATCAAGTAAATTAATACATTTTAATGCCCGATTACCAACAGAAATAGAACAAAAAAATCTACAAATATTATCTAATGATCCAGTTTATGAAATTAAAAGGGTTAGATTGATTAATAAAAAGGTCTATAGTTTTGAGCACTCAGTGATGCCGGTCTCAATTGCGCCTATCGATGAAAAGGTATTATCAGGATCCGTGTATGACTATTTAGGGAGTCACGCGAACTTACAGTTAACAGATGCAAGACGAGTGGTTTATGCTGAACCAGCAAACAAAGAAACTAGTCAAGTTTTAGAAGTTTCCTTGGATAGTCCAATTTTTGTAATTGATCAAATCGCTTATGATCAAAAAGGCCGCGCCTTTGAATATTCGACGTCAAGATTTGTGAGCAATCATAATAAATTTGTCTTAGATGTTCATTTAAATAAAAACAACTAAAAAAGAGATTCCTGCAATATACTTTTTTTTAACCGATTTTAAAATAGGATAGCATAAAGTAGAGTAGTTTGTGATCGTAACTAGCAGTGATATTGTGGGACAATACGCGATATGTGTTGAAGTAATAAATAAAGTATGGAAAGGAGGATGCAACAATGATAATAAGACAAGAAGAAATAGAAAACGATTATAGTTTTTCACAATCTACCTTAAACGTAATTGTTATGGATTCAAAAATAACCAGCATTTCTTTACCCGAATTGAATTAATTTTGCATAAGAAAAGGCATCTGTCTTTCGACAAATACCTTAGTATTCCGCCACCAACACCAGTTGACAAAGAGCCCTTTTTAAAAGAATAATCAGTTAATCTTTAAATCTGAGCGGTATTAAAATTGAACCGAGTGGTTATTTAATACTGATTCAAAATCTCAAAATAACATATATAAAAAAATTCCCTTGAAATATCTAGACATTAGGTAAATAATGTGGGTGTAGCGAACTGTGTAGGAGTAAAAATGATATGGGGGTTAAAAAGATTTGGTTCGCGGAAATAATATGTAGGGGTGATTAAATGAATATGCTAGTTAGTGATTTTGATGGAACGATTTTGAGAGGTGACTTTGTAGATAAGAATACAAGAGAGACTATTGCGAAACACAACAAAGAAAATGATCTCTTTGTTGTGGCCACCGGAAGATCTCCAAAATCGATAGTCAATGCGAAAGAAAAATATGGTCTACCTGAGTTTAACTACGCTCTAGCATCAAATGGCTCAATAGTAATTGATAGTAGAGGTCAGATTATTAAAGCATTCTATCTGAACGGGGAGCAGATCAATGCGATAAAAGAAATAATTAATAAATACTTGAGTTCAATCGAACGAATTATGATTTCAAGTAGTGACAATGAATTACGTAGTTTCGATAAATTAAATCCTAGCTCGGATAATATTTGTTCAATTACTGTCGTAGCAAGTACTAAAATTATCAATGCTATAAGTGAGAAAATAGCAACGAAAAGAATATTGAATTTCAATCGCAATGGAAAATACTTAGACATTACGCGTGTGGGTATTGATAAGAGTACTGCAATTAATTGGTTGGTTAACATAAAAAAAGTAAATATTAATAATGTGTATTCTGTCGGAGATGATTATAATGATATAACAATGCTTCAAAGCATTAATAAGTCATTTACTTATAATGATAGTCCGTTGCCTGTCAAGACTGCTGCTAGATATTTAATAAATGTATACAGTGATATAAGTAATTATGTGAAGAAAGAAGTAGAATAAATGAAATCGCTTACATCGGCAACTAATCGTTTCTTCAATTCCAGAATTTTGACTGGAATCAAAGATGGGATGATATATACCATCCCCATTACAATTGTAAGTTCTATTTTCATTATTCTTGTACAATTTGATATTAATCCCGATTTGAAAGTCTTAATGAATCGATTGATTACTTTTTCGTTCAACATTTTAGGTGTAGTAAGTTGTTTAGGAATTGCTTTTTCGATGACTAAAAACGAAAAATTAAAACTAGAAACAACTATTACCGCACTAATTTCATTTTTAGTTCTTTGTGGAGCAGAAAATGTAAAAATAGTAAAGAATATAACCATTGATTGGATTGGAAGCAAGGGGATTATTGCAGCGATGTTAATCGGAATACTCATCCCTATTTTCTTTGAAAAGATTGTTAACTTAAGGATTGGAAATAAAGTTTTTAAAGATTTACCGAGTAATGTTGGAATAGCTTTTGAGTCTTTAATTCCGATGTTTTGTTGTTTTATTGTTATAGGTGTCGTTCAATTTGTATTTCAATTTATCATAAAAAGAACCTTCGTAGAGACTATTTATACTCTTTTGCAGCTTCCTTTACAAAACTTATCGGACACGTTTTTTGGTGTGATTTCTATCTCGGCATTGATTTCAGTTTTTTGGTTTTTTGGCATTCACGGTAATTCCGTTATTGGTGGAGTAATAACACCGATTTTATTGACAAATACTATTGAA
Organism: Dellaglioa sp. CoH-57-MRSF-21; assembly: GCF_056781915.1. The sequence continues at coordinate 349,986 of NZ_JBXAXU010000001.1, forward strand.
AACCAGTCGATTATAGCAGCACACCATAATCTAACAATAGTGAATGGAGCGCATATAGTAACTCAACAGTTTTTAAATCAATTTATTACTATGACAGGAAGCGGTATTAGTATAGGGCTTATTCTATCAATGATTATTTTTTCAAAAGAGTCAGGTAATCGCAAGCTAGGATTAGGTGCTTTTGTACCTTGTTTATTTAATATTAACGAACCAATAGTTTTTGGACTACCAATTGTATTGAATCCATACATGGTAGTACCGTTCATTTTTATTCCAGTTATTACCGGAATGTCTTTATATCTTTGTATTCTATATGGAGTTATTCCGCCGTTTAACGGTGTCATTCTTCCGTGGATAACACCACCATTAATTTCAGGCTTTTTGCTAGGAAGTTATAAATATGTTGTGTTTCAAATCGTAATTATCATTATGTCTTTTGTTGTTTACACACCGTTTTTAAAGCTGTACGAAAATAATAGCACTAAGTTAGTCTTAAAGGGAGCGCATAGTAATGGAAAATTTTGATATATCCGTAATCATTCCAACCTACAATCGGAATAAATTACTTGAAATTAGTTTGCAGTCACTACTTAAACAAAAACTGAATAATACGACTTTTGAAGTAATAGTTGTCGATGATGGATCGTCTGAAGAAACAATCTCAATTGTTAAGGCATTTGAGACATCACTGAATATTAAGTACTATTATCAGTCGGATAATGGATTTAAGGTTTCTGAAGCGAGAAATGCTGGAGCAAATATCTCTGGGGGTAAATATCTCGTATTTATTGATGCTGGTATTGCAGTTTGTAGTACATTTGTGAGTGAGTACCATAGAATTTTAGTAAATAATGAAAATAGTTTTGTGATTGGTTATGTTGCGGGATTTGATGATCATGATAAATATAAACAGGCAATTATTGATAACTTTAATGCGGCGGATGTCGATGGCACGATTCAAGTATTATTGAATTTAAATGCGTATGATCGCCGTGAATCAGTATACCAGTCAATGGGAGATGATTTGTCTAAGTGGCCAGCACCATGGGTAATTGGTTGGTCATGTAATATTGGAATATCAAAAGATGCCTATCAAAGAATCGGAGGATTCGATGAGGCTTACACAACTTATGGTGGAGAGGATGCAGATTTCGCTATTAACGCATTTGTGCATCATATTAGATTTATCCTTGATAGATCTGCGATTGCAGTTCACTATCCACATGAAAAAAATAAAAATACAGTAAGCACCGAAGAAGCTAAAAAATATACGCTAAGGAAAAGAAAATATATGTTCAATAAATATGGTTTAAGCTCAATTAGAACTTGGATTGGAACTAAAACGGAATTATTAAATGGAGAGTTGAGTAAAGCTGGTGGAAATAATGAAAACTAAGAACGTTGTTGATTTACACAATTTTATAGACGTTAATGATGAGAGATTGCGTAATGGTATGTTGAAGCAAACTGTTGTTGATTTTTTGGATAATTTTAATTATGTGGATCTAACTAGATTAAATCATTCATACACTGCAAATAGTAGCCAAATATCAAAGAGTGCAATTATTGAGGGGAATGTGTATATCGGTGAAAATGTTATTATTCAGGGGTTTGCTTACATCAAAGGCCCAGCAGTCATCAAAGACAATGCATTGATTGGGAAAAGTGCATTTATTCGAGGTGGCTGTTATATTGGGGAAAATACTATAATTGGGCATTCCTCGGAGATTATTAATAGTGTGATTCTGGATGATACGCATATTGCACACTTTAATACAATAACGCGGTCTTTTATTGGAAGTGATGTAAACTTTTCAGCTTATGCGTCGACTTCCAGCTTTAACTTGTATGATGAAATTGACGCGACTGGATGGCATAAAACAAAAAAAATTTTTTTCGATGATAAAACATATTTAAAAACAAGTTCAAAATTTGGAGCCATTATAGGTGATCACTGTCGCATTGGAGCTTACACTATGACATATCCAGGTGTTACAATGGGGAAAAATTGTGTTGCGTTGCCACATCTCATGATTAAAGAGGGTTTTTATGCAAATGACAGTAAATTATACTTACAAGATTATTATACTCACACAGTAAAAAAAGGATGTTAGACAAATGGGATCAAGAATAATGCATTTATCAATTGCACAAGTAATAAATAATAAGCATGGGTTTGGAAATGATTTTTTAATTGGAAGTATTACTCCAGATGTTAACAAAAATTCGAGAACACCCAAAGAGCTTACGCACTTTATGGTGAAACGCGAAGATGGAGAACATGATATGTTTCCAAACATGTTTCTAGAGGAGTATGGAACATGTTTGAATACGTTTCAACTAGGATATTATCTTCATCTTATATCTGATGATATTTGGCTAAAAACTGTTTATAAAAAATATATTTTAGAAAACATGAGTTATAGTAAGGATGAAGCGCTACGAAGATTCTATTTAGACTTTCACTATTATAATGGTATTCTGATAAAACAATATAAACTGGTAACTTTGAAAAATAACAAATACTTATCGACTGGGGTCAACGAAATAATTGATCGTGATATTAGTGAAATTATTGAAGACTTGGATGCTGATTTTGATGATATGTCTATCGAAGACTTTCCAGGTTTACTTAAAAAAGAGGATGTAGAACAATATATTAACGTTTGTGTAAAAGAATTTGAAATTTTTCTCTTGAAAGGCAGCTATGATGGTGTTAAATTTGTTTTTTATAACGATTTTTAGAAACAAAAATCTATATTATATAGTTTAAAAAAGTTGAAATCATTAAGGCGCTGCAACTATAATTTGAAACCTGGTGAACGGTTTAAATGATGGTCATTTCAGAATTAGATAGTTCTAACTCACAGAAAGTTTCAATTTTAATTCGTTCAGATTAGGTTATACTAGACAAAAGATCAGTTCCTAGAAAGTGTGTTTGTGGTAAACACCATTTTAAAGGAAGCTGACCTTTTTTGTCCGAACAGCGTTCGGATTAATTTTACAAGCTACCAAGAAGTAACAAAAATTAGCCATACTCCTTGCAGGAATCTCTTTTTTAGTTGTTTTCAATTATTCGTTTAAAGCTTTGTAAGTTTGAATTAAAGGCATGTTTAGCGATTGGCATGAGTAATTTTAATGGTAAATGTGAATGATCATTTTCAGACAAGTAAAAATTTTCTTCTAATAATGTTGTTGCATTTTTACTAGTCAAATTAAAAATTAGAGTGTATTCGAGTTTTCCTCCGGTACTTTCATAGTAGATTGTATCATTTTCTGAACTAACAGAAATTTCCTCATTTTTATTCAAAGCAGAATCTGTTCTGTGAATATTGAATTTATTGTTGTCAATTGGCTGTACCTGAATAATATCAGGTATCCATTTCAGTAAAGTTTCCGGATTTTTTAAAAACAACGCGATTTTTTCTTTACTTGATTTGATTGAAATAACATTTGAAAATAGTGGTTTTTCCATAGGATGAAACCTCCTTTTATTTGATGACTTCATCCTATCCAATTTGAGTAAAAATTAAAAATCAGTATTCTGATATTCTAAATATTTTTATAAATTTGTTCATTAAAAAGGCCAGTTAGTAGCTGTTGCTTTTCAGTAGCGGCTAAAAAATTATCTTTATCTTCTGCTCTTTTTGCAATTTGAGCCATTAAATAAAAAGAGTTGGCTAACATATAGTGTGAGTTATGATCAGTAGCGAATTTAACAGACTTGTTTATCCAATTAAGAGACATTGTTAAATTATTGAGCTTAAAATAAATAAGTGCTGTCAAATAGAATAAAATATTTTGATTTTCTTCATAAAATAATTTATTAAAGTCCATAAAAGTCTGATCAATATATTTCTCAGCCTTATTTTGTAAATTTTGCTTTGCATATATAAAGGCCAAAGAGACGGTACCAAGTCGGGTAAGGGTATCTGGCAGAATTTTATTACTGGAAGCAAGGGACAACTTAATATATTTTTCGGTAGCAATCAATTTATTTTCAGTATGTAGAGTTGCAATACCGATATAATAATAGTATGCCTGAAGTTGCTTATCCGTTTTTAAATTATTGGTAACCGTTTCTTTATTTAGAAACTGGAGTAACTCTTTGTATTGGTGTTGATTACATAACTTAGATACACGTTCATTGAATTCATTTTCTGAACTGATATCAAAATTTTCCAGAAGACTTATTTGGTCTAAAGTAATCGATAATTTATGACATAGTTGGATTAAGAGCTGTGCATTAGGTATGTATTTATTATTTTCAATAGCACTAAGCATCGATTGCGCACAAATATCTTTGGAAACTTCTTTTTGAGTTAAGTGTAGCGATTGGCGAGTTTCTTTTAAAATTAATCCTAAGCTATTAGGCATGATATAACCTCTTTCTAGTTTGAAAAAGTTAAACAGTAATTACTGGGATAATAACATAATGGGGCATAATGATAAAATTTCATGATTAATAAATCAAACTACCATTTTTCAATCATGTCGCGTACAATTAACCTACAATTGAATGTTAAAATTTAAATAATTTGAGAATTAACAAAAGGGGATAGAATCATGCGTGCAGAATTCCAAAAGCAACATACTGAGACCTATCAGATAGACAACCATAAAGGTCTAAACGGCTGGATATCTTTCTTCTTGAGCCTTAGTTTAATCGTACTATTTGTGACAAGTGTCTTAAAAATAACCGTTTTGAATCAAACTTATACTGAAGAAAAAATTTTAACAGATTCGAACGTGACACTTGTGACACGACAGATGAATGATGGTATTTCAAGTATTGCGACATTAAATGATGTGCCAACGTCAGCTGTTAAAGATGCTTTAACGAATCAACAAGTTACTAACATTGCGAAAAATAGTTTTAGTAACGTATATGCTGGAAAACAAACTGTCATCAATCCAACTGAGATTACCAATCAAGTTGCTAGCAACGTTATGAAAAAAACGGACACATCAAATCCGTTGGTTAGCGCTAAAATTGATGGGATTGTCGCAACTTTTAAAAGTAATTTAAGTGAATATTTGACGAATAATATCCAAACGCCATATCTTTCAAAAATTGCTAGTACAGTTAGTTCGGTAAAAGTAATAGTCCAAACAGCCTTTATGTATAGTTTAATAGCTTCTGTTATTTTTGCGCTACTCTTACTGGCTATTAATCGGGCATTCTTTATACCGCTTAAATACGTCGGATTCAGTGCAATCTGGAGTGGTGTTCTAGTTTCAATTGGTTCTGCAATTGCCTTGTACAGTGGCCTAATTGGTATTGTGTCTAGTAAAGCTTCTGTTTTTACTGATATTGTGAATAATTATATCAGTGACACATTTAATACCATGTTAGTGGGTAGTTTAATTTTACTTGCTGTTGGTCTAGTATTCTGGTTAATTGGTCGTAATAAAAAATAAAAAGCAACTGATGTTCAGATTAATTTCTGAATACCAGTTGTTTTTATTTGGAACTATTCCTAAGTGTTAAGGTTGTTCCAATGGTAATAATCTGAGGGATAATTTCAGTCATCGACATTTGATTGACTAATAGTTCTGCAGCAGATTGACCCATTTTTTCTGTATAAACTTTAACTGAACTAAGCGTTGGGAAAGTATATTCAGCAATAGATGTGTCATTAAAACTAATTAAACTGATTTGTTCAGGCACTTTAATTGATATTTCATTTAATGCACGTAATGCACCGACAGCCATTGCGTCATTTGCAATAAACAACGCTTCTGGTAAATTATCTGATTGATCATTTAATAATTTCAAGGTTAATTGATAACCTGATTCTGGCGTGAAATCGCCTGTATAAACCCATTCGGGATGGTAGTTGCTAGTACGTTCTAAGTGATTTTTAAAGTGAGTGAAGCGGGAATCTGGGCCTAAATTGACATCATCAAATGTACTTTCTTGTCCTGCAATCATGCCAATTTTAGTTAAATTTTGTTTTTTAAAATGGTCAATAACGGTTGTAACTGGCGTTTTGAAATCAGTCATGACGCAACTAATACCAAAATTTAGTGTGTTCATATCAACAAAAACTAAATTAGAATTTAGTTCTTTAAATCCGGCTATTTGTGCTGCACTGTATTTACCGATAACAATAGCACCAAGAGTATCAGTCAAGGCGCTAAATTGATCATTTTGGAAAAAACGTGTAATTTCATAACCGAGTTCAATTAATTTACGTTCGATACCAATTCGAATTGAAAGGTAATACAGGTCATCTAATTCTTCTTTTTCTGTATACCATTCGATAATAGCAATCTTACCTTGAGGTGTACTGGATTTCTTTTTATTTTTTGAATAATTTAAACTTTCAGCTGCTTCAAAGATTCGTTTACGTGTATCGTCGCCAACGGATAATGTTTGATCGTAATTTAACACGCGAGAAACAGTTGCATTAGAAACTTTTGCCAACTGTGCAATGTCTTTAAGTGTTGCCATGACTACCTCCTGATTGATTGGTTATGTGTATCAGTTTACCATAATAAAAAGAATGTCGTAAAAAGATTGTAATTTTAGTAAATATTTAGTAAAATGAAAGCGGTTAATAAATTGGAGGAAAATATAATGAAAATTAATGAATTAAAGAGCGAATTTAAAGATGTTTACGGTGTGGACGCAAATGCAAGTTACTTCTCACCAGGTCGTATCAACTTAATTGGGGAACATACTGATTACAATGGTGGACATGTTTTCCCAACAGCAATTACATTAGGCACATATGCAGTTGCAACAAAACGTGATGATACAACAATTAATATCATGTCAAATAACTTTAAAGATAATGGCGTTGTCTCATTTGATTTAAGTGATTTATCATATCAAAAAGAACATAACTGGGCTAATTATCCAAAAGGGATGATTGTTTACTTGAAAGAGCAAGGTTATGTTATTGATAAAGGATTAGATATTTTACTTGAAGGTAACATTCCAAATGGTGCTGGTTTATCATCATCTGCATCAATTGAATTATTGATGGGTGTTATTTTAGAAGATCAATTTAATTTAGACATTGATCGTGTTGATCTTGTTAAAACAGGTGTCATGGTAGAAAATAAATTTATCGGTGTTAATTCAGGAATTATGGATCAATTTGCAGTCGGTATGAGTAAAGCAAATCATGCTATCTTACTGGATACAAATACACTAGATTACGATTTAGTACCAATTGATTTAAAAGACAACGTTATTATTATTATGAATACAAATAAACGTCGCGAATTAGCAGATTCTAAATATAATGAACGACGTAGTGAATGTGAAGCAGCATTAGCATTATTACAAGAGAAAAATGATATTAAATCATTAGGTGATTTGGACAATGCTAGCTTTGATTTACAAACATACTTAATCCAAAAAGAAAACCTTCTAAAACGTGCGCGTCATGCAGTTTCAGAAAACCAACGGACGATTATGGCTCAAGAAGCTTTGAAAAATGAAGATTTAGTACGTTTTGGTAAATTAGTTAACGCTTCACATGTTTCATTACAATTTGATTATGAAGTAACGGGTATTGAACTTGATACACTTGTTGAAACAGCATGGGAACAACCAGGAGTACTAGGTGCTCGAATGACTGGTGCTGGTTTTGGTGGTTGTGCAATTGCCATTGTTGCTAAAGACAAAGTTGACGCATTTGAAAGTGAAGTGGGTCGTATCTACGAAGAAAAAATCGGTTATGCACCAAGTTTCTATTTAGCAGAAATTGCTGATGGCGCTAAAAAATTAGATTAAGCATAAAGAGATAGAGGGAAAAACATGGATTCTAAACAATTAATTTCAAAATTCGTCGATAAAGTTATTCAGTTTGATCCAACGACTTATTCGACAGATGATAAAATTTATTTAGTAAACGTCGTTTTAGATTTGGTTGGTGAATCAGAGATAGAAGTAACTGAACCAGTTTCTGACACAATAATTGCTGTTAAAGACGAGCTACTTAATTTAGCAATCAAAAACGAGAAAATCAGTGCTCTAATCGCGGAGCAAGATATTCTTGGTGCTAAATTAATGGATCTGGTCACACCAATTCCAAGTCACGTGAATAAACATTTCTGGGATTTATACGCAAAAGACCCAGAGAAAGCTTTGGCTTATTTTTATGAATTAAGTCAGGCTAACGATTACATCAAAGTTGCGGCTATTGCGAAAAACATTGCTTATCAGGTACCAACAAATTATGGTGATTTAGAAATCACCATTAATTTATCTAAACCTGAAAAAGATCCAAAGCAAATTGCTTTAGCTAAAACAATGAAACAAACGGGTTATCCTAAATGCCAATTATGTATGGAAAATGAAGGCTATGCTGGAAGACTAGATTTCCCAGCTCGTCGCAATCATCGGATTGTACGATTTGATTTGGGGGATGCAACATGGGGCTTTCAATATTCGCCTTATGCTTACTTCAATGAACATTCAATTTTCTTAGATGAAAAGCATGAACCTATGGTAATTAACAAAACGACATTTTCAGATTTACTTCAAATTGTTAAAAAATTCCCGGGCTATTTTGCGGGAAGTAATGCAGATTTACCAATTGTAGGTGGCTCAATTTTAACGCATGAACACTATCAAGGTGGACGTCATGATTTTCCAATGGCAAAGGCAGAAATGAGTCAAACAATGCAATTTGCAGGATTTGATGACATTCAAGCAGGTATTGTGAACTGGCCAATGTCAGTCATTCGTTTAAATGGTGAAAATCCAGAACGATTAGCTGATTTAGCAGCAAAAATTTTAACGTCTTGGCAAGAATATAGTGATGCCGATGCACAAATTTTGGCAAAAGATGCTGACGGTACGCCACATCATACTGTGACGCCAATTTCTCGAATGCGTGACGGTCGTTATGAATTGGATTTAGTCTTGCGAGATAATCAAACATCTGATGAATTTCCAGATGGTATTTATCATCCACATGCTGATGTTCAACATATTAAAAAAGAAAACATTGGCTTGATTGAAGTTATGGGATTAGCTATTTTACCACCTCGTTTGAAAACTGAAATAACAGAGGTTGAGAAGTATCTAACAGATCAACCAAATGTCATGGCGGCTTATCATAAAACTTGGGCTGATGAAATTAAGCGTGATAATTCGATGATTTCTAAAGAGACGGTTAGTGAGCTCGTACAAAACGAAGTTGGAAAAGTCTTTATGCGTGTTCTTGAAGATGCTGGGGTTTATAAACAAGATGACCACGGCCAACAAGCATTCGTTAAGTTTATTAAACAAGTTTAAACGTAAAAAGATTAACTTATTTAAGTTAATCTTTTTTATTTAGAAATCAAATAGAAACTAACTGGTTAACGATAATTGTTAAGATAGTGTTAGAAAATTCTCTTTTTAATGTTTTGTGTTAAAATAAAATATATAATATTCTTACTAAAGTTGACATGCTGGTAATTATGAGAATTCTCGGAGGAATAAATGTACAAAAAAGATATTCTGGATCGACCAGAGTTTTTAATATGTGAAATTATTGAATTGCTATCATTAAATGAACATGGGTTATCAAGAAAAGTAATCTGTAATCGATTAAATGTTTCAAATACAGCTTTGCGAGTTGCACTAGAGTAATTGGATGGCGAATTCAATTCAGGTGATGAACCCTATATGATCATAAAAAAGAATAACATTCAATTTATAGGTAAAGGCAAAATTAATTTTTACGAAACGGTTTATCGGTATGTGAAAGAGTCTATTAATTACCAAATTTTAATGGCATTCTATTATGATGAAAATAGCAGTATTGAAAATTTGAGTCTTAGTTTAAATGTTAGTGAATCATCTATCTTCAGAAGAATTAAGCAACTTAATAATTTGTTGTCTGAATTTCAGATTAAAATTGCACATGGTGAGGTAGTTGGTTCTGAATTACAAATTAGATTTTTTTACTATTCACTATTTCTAGCGACAGATTTTAACTATAATGATACGATAGAAGCGGGCGTCATTCTTGAATACATTAAAGTATTTGAAACATATTTTAACTTCAATGTGAATGATAGTAATTTAATGAGGACTAGAATTTGGATGAAGGTCAGTGTTCATCGAATGATGCGAAAAGATCGTGATAATTGGGTGATTTCTGATGATTTAGCAGATATGATTGCAAATAATTCACTATTTAACCAAGTTGAAGAAAAGATGCAAGATATTTATATTAAGTTCTCAAATAAAATTGATGTTCATTTTGAGAGCGCCCTACTTTACGCTTGGACAACTGCTTTTGTTTCAGTTCCTTCAAGTGCTTACTTGTCCCGCGATTTTATTGCAATTAATCACACAAATAACACCAAACTTCAACAAGCTGTTAAATATTTGGAACAAGGATTTGAATCTAAATTAGATGTTAAAATTATCGGTGAAAATGTTAGTAAATCATTGTACCCAATTTGTACTGAAGCATTTTGTTTTCATGGAACGATGGATGCCGTGGGAACTTACATGATGAATAGTTATCGAAAAAAATATTCAAATCATTCAGTTCGACGTCATGTTGAGATTGCCATGGATGAATTAATCGACAGTCCATTATTAGCTAAAAAATGGTCTGATTTCTATAAGCGATACAGGCAGCCATTTATTAATAAAATGGTCGAAATTTTTAGCGCTAGATTGTTAGAAAAAGAAACCATGTTAACAGTTGGGGTTGATTTAAATGCAAACGAGCGAATTAAAGAATTATTTGTCAGAAATATGAGTCAAGATTTAAATATTAATTTACGCGTTAATGTCAGTATTTATGATTCTAGTCAACGATATGATATGGTGGTTACTAATTTCATGAATAAAAATTATAAAAACAATGCATTTGATAAGTATATTATCACTGCATTAGGACTTGATAATGATATGCCAGAGATGGGGAAACGACTGTTAAACGTGAATAGAAAACACTATCAGTAAAAATGTTTCTAGTTTTTTTTTTGATAGTACAACCCATGAATCATTCGGTATACTCTATATTATAGAGAACTAACAAGAGATATTCGTGGGGGATTTCTTTTGAAGCATTAAACAGTATCGAATTGGGCAAACATTTATTTATTACAAAATAAAAAAAGACGATTATAATTTAACGATTATAATCGCCTTTTTTTATAGGCTACCAAGTGTGATAAGATAGAGAATAAACGTTATGACGAGAAATGAAGGATAATGACATGCAATTTACGCTAACAAACAATGGTGAAGGCACAATTAGTTTAAAAAAATTTTTAATTGAGGTTGGCGTTAGTAAACGATTAATCGCCAGAATTAAACAAGGCGAGGGACAAGTTCGAGTTAACAAAAAGAATGAATATTGGGATTATCAACTGATTGATGGTGATGAAGTTATTTTGACGTTGCCAGAAGAACCAGATAACGATGCCATACATGCAAGTGATGAACCATTAAATATCGTCTTTGAAGATGAAAACTGGTTAGTAGTCGATAAGCCAGCTGGTATGGTAACCGTGCCAGGCCCATCTAATGAAGATACAACATTGGTTAACCGTGTTAAAGGCCATTTGATTGCAACTCATTCAAGTAGTTTCGTGCCACATGTTATTACGCGTTTAGACCGTTTTACAAGTGGACTTGTTTTATTAGCTAAGCATGGATTTGCACATAGTTTGATTGCTGCTCAATTAAGTAATGGTCAGTTAGAAAAATCATACTTAGCAATTGTTGCAGGTGACGTTAAAAGTGATCAAGGAGATATTAAAGAACCAATTGGTAAAAAGGAAGGCGAAATTCGTCGTTCTGTTATGGCTGAAGGAAAAGCCTCAGAAACAACTTATAAAGTTGTAACGAGATTTCCAGACTACACATTAGTTGATGTGAAGTTAGTTACGGGCCGAACACATCAAATTCGTGTACATTTTGATTTTATTCATCATGCTTTGGTTGGGGATGCGTTATATGATGGCCCGATGGACAAAGGTATTGATAGACAGGCATTACATGCTGCTAAATTAAGCTTTGAAGATCCATTTACGGGTAAAAAATTAGCTTTTGAATCAGAACTCCCAGCTGATATGGCTCAATTATTAAAATAGTATCAGGCAAGATTGTATATTTGGATAAAGTGGCGAATATCTATTGTATTTCGTGAACTTTTTCTTTATTATTAATATAGTTATAATCAATTTGTGAAAGCACTTTTAAGTGAGGAAATAATAAATGAAAAAGATGATTATTAGAGGCGGTAAAAAACTGTCTGGCGAAGTAATAATCGGTGGTGCTAAGAATAGTACTGTTGCATTGATTCCTGCAGCTATTCTTGCGGATACACCTGTGCATTTTGACAGTGTCCCCGATATTTTAGATGTACATAATTTAATGAAAATTTTAGATCAAATGAATGTTAAGTCTGAATTTAACGCTGGTAACTTAATGGTAGATCCTACGATGATTAAGGATGAACCTTTACCTGGTGGTGCCATTAAAAGTTTAAGAGCTTCTTATTACTTTATGGGTGCCTTATTAGGTCGGTTCGGTCGTGCAGTTGTTGGATTTCCTGGTGGTGATAATATTGGACCACGTCCGATTGATCAACACATCAAGGGATTTAAAGCTCTTGGCGCTGAAGTTATCGAAGAAGAAGACGCAGTGATTATTACGAGTGGCCCTGAAGGATTAAAGGGAGCCCGTATTTTTATGGACCTTGTTTCAGTGGGTGCAACAATTAACATTTTATTGGCTGCTGTCCGTGCAAAAGGAACCACAATCATTGAAAATGCTGCAAAAGAACCTGAAACCATTGATATTGCAACATTCTTGAATAATATGGGTGCTCATATTCGTGGTGCGGGGACTGGTGAAATCAGAATTCAAGGTGTTGATAGCTTAAAAGCTGTTAATACGCATACGATTATTCCAGATCGTATTGAAGCTGGTACTTATATCTCACTTGCTGCTGCAATGGGTGAGGGCGTTTTAATTAAGAATGTTATTACTGAACATTTAGATTCATTTTTAGCTAAACTTAGTGAAATGGGCGTTACTTTCCAAGTGAATGAAGATAGTATTTTTGTTCCTGGTGGCGATAAAATTATCCCAATTGAAGTGACAACTTCACCATATCCTGGGTTTGCAACTGACTTGCAACAACCAATTACTGCCGTTATGCTCAAGGCTACAGGTGAGAGTCGTATTATTGATACACTTTATCCTGAACGGATTAAGCACATTCCAGAAATGCAACGAATGGGTGTTAAGATTGAATCAAAAGATGGCATTATTCGAATCAATCAATCAACTGAATTAACAGGCCAAACTGTTTATGCAGATGAAATTCGTGCAGGTGCTGCATTACTTGAAGTTGCTTTAATGACTAATGGTACGACTGTCATTGAGAAAGCCGATAATATTTTACGTGGTTATGATTGCGTTGTACAAAAAATGACAAATTTATCTGCTGATGTAGAAATTATTGATGAAGATTAGGTGATTAAATGAGCGACTTCTTAACGATGGGTGAATTAAAAGACAAGACGCTTAAAGAAATTTATGGCTATGCCCAAGAATATAAAATACAATATTATAGCCAAATGAATAAAAAAGAATTGTCTTTGGCAATTCTAAGGGCTCAAGCAAAACAACAAGGATTCATTTTGATGGAAGGTGTCTTAGACATTGTTCCCAATCAGGATGGATTCGGTTTTTTGCGTCCAATTAACTACGGCCCATCACAAGAGGACATTTATATTTCTGCCTCACAAATTAAGCGATTTAATTTAAGAAATGGGGATTTAGTCGGAGGTAAAGCACGACCACCAAAGCCTAATGAACGTTATTATGGGTTAATGCACGTTGATACAGTTAATGGTAAAAATCCAGAAGAAGCAAAGGAACGTCCACATTTTCCTGCACTGACGCCCTTATATCCTAATCGACAATTAACTTTAGAAACAACTAGTCAAAATCTTTCAACGAGATTAACTGATTTATTTGCTCCTATTGGATTTGGTCAACGTGGTTTAATCGTGGCACCACCTAAAGCTGGGAAAACAACTTTACTTAAAGAGATTGCTCAAGGAATCGCAGAAAATCATCCCGATGTAAAATTAATCGTACTATTAATTGATGAACGACCTGAAGAAGTGACTGATTTAGAACGATCAATTAAAGGTGATGTTGTATCGTCAACATTCGATCAACAACCAGAGAACCATGCGCGTGTTTCTGAACTTGTTTTAGAACGTGCAATGCGATTAGTTGAAGATAAGCAAGATGTTGTTATTTTAATGGATTCAGTTACTCGCTTGGCTAGAGCGTATAATTTAACGATTCCGCCAAGCGGACGGACGTTATCAGGTGGGATTGATCCAGCAGCATTTTATCGACCTAAAAAATTCTTTGGTGCTGCACGTAATATTGAAGAAGGTGGAAGCCTGACAATATTAGGAACTGCTTTGGTTGATACGGGTAGCCGAATGGATGATGTGATTTATGAAGAGTTCAAAGGAACCGGTAATATGGAATTACAACTCTCAAGAGAGCTTGCTGAACGCCGTATCTTCCCTGCTGTCGATTTAAAAAAATCAAGTACACGTAAAGAAGAATTATTATTATCTAAGCAAACAATTGAAGAACTATGGCAGATTCGAAAGATGATGACAGGCGATTCACTAGGTGCTACGGAACGTGTTATCCAAAAAATGAAGAAAACAAAAAATAATGCTGAATTTTTAAAAGAGTTAACAAAAACAAGTAAATAAAATTTAATTGTAAAACGAGTTAATTCGTGATAAGATTGTGCATGTTGTAATATAAAGAATAACTCTAATTCAGCAGATGGATTAGGGCAAAGGAGAATACTTACTTATGAAAAAAGAAATCCATCCAGATTACCATGAAGTTGTATTTATGGATACTACTTCAGGTTACAAATTTATCTCAGGTTCAACAAAACATTCAGAAGAAACAATTGAAATGGAAGATGGCAAATCATACCCATTGATTCGTGTCGAAATTTCATCGGATTCACATCCATTCTATACTGGACGTCAAAAATTCACTCAAGCCGATGGCCGTGTGGATCGTTTCAACAAGAAATATGGTCTTACAGACGCAAACGCTGCAAAATAAGAACTATTTCGAAAAGGAAGAAGCCAATAAGCTTCTTCCTTTTTTTATACAAAAAAATAGTAACGTTCAACTAGATTGAACGTTACTATTCAGCTTTTCGTGAATACATCCCTTTTGTGACGTAGAGAACCCAGATGAGATTAATACCAACTAAAATAGCGGTAGAAATAAAGACACCTTTGTAATCGAATACGCCAGAAACGGTAGAGCCAATCATAGGACCAACGACTGATCCCATGGCTTGGAATGATTGATTGTAACTGAACACTCGACCTGTGAATTCTGCCGGTGTATTTTTTGTTAGAATTGTTTGAACTGCAGGTAACATTGCGGCATCCGTAATCCCAATTAAGAAACGTAAGCCGCCAAGTTGCCAAACATTAGTCACTAATGCCATTGGAATAAAAATGAAAATTGCGACAGTAAGTGCAATTTTTAAAATACGTTCTGTTCCAATTTTATCGCCTAGTACTCCTAAGCGAGGCGCAGCAATTAGCGTTGCTATTCCTGGAATAGAAGCCACACACCCACTGATAAAGGTAACATTTCCAACGTTATGTAAGAGTTCTCGAACGTATAAGCTTAGAATAGGACTAATGGAATAATTTGATGCTTGAATGATTAAGGTAGTGACAAACATCCCGATAATTAATTTAGGATGATGTAATTTCTTGAAGATTTCTTTTGACGTTTGCATTTCACCTTTTTCAACAGGCGTAAAATGTTCATGTACAAAGAAATAACTAAGTAAGAAAACAATTAGCAAAATCGCAGCAGTAATGAAGAAGGTAATACGATAGCCGAAGACCCCAGCTATTGCGCCACCGATTAGTGGTCCAAATAAAGTACCAGTAACACTACCGGTAACTAAAATACCGAGTGCTTTACCACTTTGCCGCTTGGGTGTCTCTGTTGCAATCAGTGCCTGTGAGTTACTAATATAACCAGAAAAGACACCTTGTAATAAACGTAACGCAATTAATTGGTAAACGTTACTGACAAGCCCCATCAGGCCTAAAACAATGGCCATTCCGAATGAAGCTCTTAAAATCATTAATTTACGACCTTTTCGATCAGCTAAACGACCCCATAGTGGGGAAACAATGGCGGTAATTAAAAATGTAGATGAATAGGTAATGCCGCTATAAAAATTTAATTCGGTTTTGGTGAAGTCACCTAACGTATCAATATAAAGTGACATAAATGGCATAATTAAACTAAATGCCACGCCAGCCATGAACGTACCAAACCATAAAACAAATAAATTTTGTTCCCAAGGTTGTCTAGAACGAAAAAATGTTGATTTTAGTGAAGTCAACAAATTAAACAGTCCCCCTAAAGATATTTTTTGATAATTATAATCATAACACTAAACAAGGATAAAAGTTATATGGTAAAATAGTTGTTAAGCGAAAGTGGGGGTTATTAATGGAAAAAAATAAAGCAGCTAAAAAAAGTCGTTGGAAAAAATGGCTAACAACTATATTATTAATACTATTGTTATTGGTGGGGCTTTCGCTAGTATTCAATGAACAAATTAAAAACTTTATTGTTGGACTAACAGACCCAACCATTAATTCAGAATTAGTCGATAAAAATAAAAATAAAAAAGCATCCTTTGATTTTAGTGAAGTTAAGAGTTTGAATACGGCAGATGTCGTGAAAGCAAAAGCAAATGAAAAAAATTTGGTTTTACTTGGAGAAATTAGTATTCCGGATGTCTCAATGAACTTGCCGATTGCTAAAGGCGTTAGCACTGATACCTTGGCACTTGCTGCTGGAACTTTAAAGGAAAACCAAAAAATGGGCGAGGGTAATTATGCACTTGCTGGACATCATATGATTCGAAAGGATTTATTGTTTAGTCCATTAGTTAGCATGAAAATTGGCCAAAAAATCTATTTAACAGATGCTAAAAAGATTTATGAGTATGAAACATCTAAAATGAAATATATCAAAGCAACAGACGTTCAAGTTATTGATGATGTACCCGGAGAAAAATTAGTCACATTAATTACTTGTGATGATACGGGTGCCGGACGTTTGATGGTCCAAGGTGAGTATGTTAAAGATTGGACATACAATGCTGCACCAAAAACAGTTCAAAAGTATTTTAAAATGATTCATAATAATAAATAATAAAAATGACCACAAATTTTAAAATTTGTGGTCATTTTTATTATTTAATTTGTGCTTTAATATAATCAATCCAGTAAGGCATTCCAAGACTAATTAAGTTATAAGTTTCGTCAAAGTCACCAGTAATCCATGGATCAGGAACAGATTCTTTTTCTTTACCGGGAACAATTGAAAGGAAGTTAACGATTTTTTCTTTTTTAGATGCAGGTGCAGCTTTTTCAAGACGCTCAACATTGATATCATCCATTGCAATAATTAAATCACTATTAATGAAATCTAAGTAACTAACCGGACGTGAGATTAAGCCATCTGTTGGAATCTGATGTTCAACAAGTTTAGTAATAGTCCCTTCATGGGCGCCATTTCCTTCTTGTGAAGAACTTGTGCCAGCAGAATCAACAGTTACTTGGTCAGAAAGGTTTAACTTAGCTAAATCGTCTCGTAACATTGCTTCAGCCATTGGTGATCGGCAAATATTTCCCATACATACAAATAATACATTCATGTTAATAATCCCCTTTACAAATTTCTTAATAATGCTATTATGCCATAATAATCACATTATTAAAACTAGTTAGATAAATTGGTGTAACCGTTAGCTTAATTGCTTTCTAAAAGGGTCTAACTTTGGTATGATAATTAAGAATAGAAACTAAAATAAGACACTTTATATTTAAAGAGGAGACTGAAAATTATGGCAATGATTATTATCGGAGTTATCGTAGTACTTTTAGTTATTATGTACATTAGCGGCTACAATGGTTTAGTAAAAGCAAAAATCCGGACTGAGGAATCATGGAGTCAAATTGACGTCCAATTAAAACGTCGTAATGATTTAATTCCTAACTTAGTTTCAACTGTTAAGGGATATGCAACTCACGAAAAAGAAACATTTGCTAAAGTAGTTGAATTACGTAATCAATTAACACAAGTACCAACGGATGCACATGAAACAACAATGGAAGTTTCTAATCAATTGAGTCAATCATTGAAAAGTATTTTTGCGTTATCTGAAAGTTACCCAGATTTAAAAGCTAACACAGAATTCACTAAGTTAATGGAAGAACTATCAAATACAGAAAATAAAATTTCTTATTCACGTCAACTATTTAACTCAACTGCTGCAAGTTTAAATGCAAAAATTCAATCATTTCCAAGTAACATTGTTGCCGGAATTCATCATTTTACAAAAGTAGAATATCTTGAAGTCCCTGAAGCTGAAAAAGCTGTACCCAACGTTTCATTTGATTAAACAGTTAGGAGATAACTAATGCTATATGATCAAATCGCGCGAAATAAGCGCAAAACAGTTTATGTTTTAATTGGTTTTGTTTTATTGATGGTTGCGATTGGTAGTGCCGTTGGCTATGTTTTTTTCAATAGTGCTGTTTCTGGACTACTTATGGCTGTTGTCATTGCAGTTGTTTATATGGGATTGATGATTTCACAATCAACTAGCGTTGTCATGAGTATGAATCATGCAACTGAAATAAAATCAGTCGATGATGCACCTGAATTATGGCATGTTGTTGAAGATATGGCGATTGTGGGCCAAGTTCCAATGCCAAAAGTGTTTATTATTGAAGATGATAGTCCTAATGCGTTTGCAACGGGAAATAATCCAGAACACGCGGCAGTTGCTGCAACAAGTGGCTTAATCAATCGATTAAATCGTGAAGAATTAGAAGGCGTTATGGCGCATGAAATTTCGCATGTACGCAACTACGATATTCGATTATCAACAATTGCATTAGCATTATCGGCAGCAATTTCATTATTAGTAAATATTGGAATGAACTCATTTTGGTGGGGCGGAGGTCGCCGTCGAAGTGATGATCGAGAAGGTGGCGGATCATTAGAAATTATTTTGATGATTTTATCATTATTATTGGTTATTTTAGGACCAATTGCAGCAACAATTGCTCAGCTTGCACTTTCTCGAAACAGAGAATATTTGGCTGATGCTTCTGCTGTTGAATTAACGCGTAATCCGCAAGGACTAATCCATGCGTTGGAAAAAATTTCTGATAGTAAACCAATGGAACGTGCCGATCCAAGTAGTGCGGCACTTTATATTTCAAATCCATTGAAGAAAAAAACAACTGGATTATTTCAAACACATCCACCGATGGAAGATAGAATTGAAAGATTAGAAGCAATGTAAACTATTTTATAAAATGGGGATGATAGTGGTGAGAGACAATTTAGTCTACGTTCATGTTGAAACGGTTTCTCATTTGATTTTATCATATGGGATTTCCAAAGAAGATTTCATAACAAGCATTCCCAGATTACCAACTAATATTTTATCGTTAAACCCAGTGGATTATGAAAATGAAATTGACATCGCAACAGGATTTAACACGGTAACCGGGGAAGAAGATACTGCACGTTATTTGAATAAAAAGACTGTTGGGTTAAAGCAAAGTTGGATTGATTTCGATAGTCAAGATGATTTAGAATTAATAACACCAAGAGAAGTAGCAGAATTCTTATATTTGGGACATGCATTTTCTCATATTCAATCACCTTTTTACTATAAATTGCAGAATGACTACGTTTTTTTAACGTTACCAAATGATGCATTAAAAATCTACTATCGTTATTTAACGCAATTTTATAATGTTTTTTCTAAATCAATTATTAGACATGCGAATCAATCGTATCGTGAAAAAAATGGTCTGTTTAGACGACGTCCTATGACGTTGAAAAAGATACCTAAAAAAATTGTTGAAGAATTAATGCCATTATTTGTTGAAGGTGTAATATTAGATTTTTCAAGGATCACAATTAATAATACGAAGTTAATATTACCTGTCTATATTATGATAGATAACGTTTCTCAGATGAAGTGGCATGAGCCAACATTGGAGACAGAAAGTGCCAAGTTAGTTGCTAATTTGGAGTATCGATTTGTAGATCAAGAATGGTTTATCGAAGTTTCTAACAAATCTGCTTTTGAAGACAGTATTATATTCTAAAAAGATAACGTATTATTATGTTATCTTTTTTTATTTTTGTTGAATTTAAAAAGAATGGTACAATAGGACGTGCAAAAAATGGAGGGCAATACGAATGCGAGTTTATTTACTCTATGGTGGTAAAAGTGCAGAACATGAGATCTCACTTTCAACTGCTTTTCAAATAACACAAGCGATATATTACCAATACTATTCGGTAATTCCAGTTTATATTACGAAAACGGGGAATTGGCTGCAAGGTCAGACGCTTAACGAACCAGTTAAATTTGTTGATAATTTAAGACTTAGAGAAACAGATGAAAAAGGACAAGCAACGAATAATCATGAAAATTCAACTGGAATAAAATTTTTGCCAAATGGATTTGACCCTGAAGATAGTGTGGTTTTTCCTGTCTTACATGGCCCAAATGGTGAAGATGGAACTGTCCAAGGACTACTTGAAACGTTGAATATCCCCTATGTTGGTAACAGTGTACTAGCATCGGCTGTCGGTAATGATAAAATAATGAGTAAATTACTCTTTAAACAAGCCGGAATTCCGGTTGTACCATTCCAAGCGATTGACTCACAGTCTTGGGAAAATAACACTGCAAGTGTGATTGCCAGATGTGAGGGCGAATTACTTTATCCAATGTATGTGAAACCATCTAATTTGGGTTCAGGAATCGGTGTTACACAGGTGAATAATAGTGTTGAATTACAATATGCAATTGATAATGCTTTTGAACTTGGTCCTCGAGTGATTGTAGAACGAGGCATTGTAGCACGTGAAATTGAAATTGGATTATTAGGTAACGAAGAAATCGCAACAAGTGTACCAGGAGAAATTTTGTCGTTTGATGACGTCTATGATCGTAAACTTGCAATGAAGGAAGATCACGAAGCCAGAATTCCAGTTGAACTCGATGAGGAATTATTGGATAAGATAGTTGGTTTTTCTAAAACAGCTTTTGCGGTTATTGATGGATCAGGGCTTGCTAGGTGTGATTTTTTAATTAGCGCTAACCAAGATATTTATTTAAATGAGATTACAACAATGCCAGGATTTTATAAAAATGCAATGTATCCAAGATTGTGGGAAGCCGTTGGGCTGAGTTACAGTGATTTAATTGAAGAATTATTACAATTAGCATTGAAAAAAAATCAGGCAAATAATAGTAAACAATAGATTTAATGGTCATATGAATGCGAGGGTTTATATAATGAAAATGCAATTAACTGAAATTGCGAGCGCAGTTAGCGCCAAGAACGAAATTACTGATGAACCAATTAATATATCGAGTGTTTCATTTGATAGTCGACAACTAACGGAAGGCAGTTTATTTGTACCTATTGTGGCAGAAAATGACGGTCATGATTATATCCAAAGTGCGATTGATAATGGTGCAACAGCGACTTTATGGGCAGTTGACCATCAAGATACAATGCCAACGAAAATCCCAGCTATCTTAGTAGATGACACATTAATGGCTTACCAAGATTTAGCAAAACATTACTTGGATAAAATTAATCCTAAAGTTGTCGCAGTTACTGGTAGTAACGGTAAAACGACAACTAAAGATATGATTACAGAAATTTTAAGTCAGCAATATAATGTTTGTAAAACGGAAGCGAATTTCAATAATCATTTAGGCGTACCGATGACTTTATTAAGTATAGAACCTAATACGGAAGTTGTTGTTGTCGAAATGGGGATGGATCATCCTGGTGAGTTAGACTTTTTAAGTCGAATTGCACAACCTGATGTCGCTGTTATTACGATGATTGGCGAAGCACATATCGAATTTTTTGGTACGCGAGATAAAATTGCGGATGCAAAAATGGAAATTGTGAATGGGCTGAAAGAAGACGGCTTGTTGGTTTATAATGCAGATGAACCGTTATTAAGAGAACGTGTTTCCAATATTGAACAGCAATCATTTGGCTTCGGTCATGGTGAAAGTGCTGACTTGAGTGTTTCAAATGTTGTCGGCAATCAAACAATGACTAGCTTTAAAGTGAGAGAAATGGCTGATTTTAATTTTACAATTCCAATGATTGGCACATATAACGTAGATAATGCGATGGCTGCTATCTCAGTTGGTCGTCATTATCGTGTGTCACCTAAAAATATTGTAAAGGCGCTTAGTGATTTTGATTTAACGAAGAATCGGACAGAGTGGCTTAGAGGTCATTTGGGCGAGTCAATTTTAAGTGATGTCTATAATTCAAATCCGACAGCTGCAAAAGCTGTTATCAAAGCATTCTCAAACAGCGATGTTGAAGGTAATCGAATGGTTGTTTTGGGTGATATGCTTGAATTAGGTGAGCAATCTAGCGATATGCATCTCAGCTTGGCTGATAGTTTTGATAATGAAAAAATTCAAAGCGTTTATCTTTACGGAGAACAAATAAAATCTTTAGCAACAGCATTAAAATCAAAGTATGATGATCAACATCTTCATTATTATGATTTAGATGAAAAAGAAGCTATGGTTGAAGATTTATTAAAAATACGTACTGAAAAAGATTCTATTTTGATTAAAGGAAGCCATGGCGTTCATTTAGAAACCGTTTTATCGGCTTTACAAAGTAATTAGAGAGTTGCTTAATATTATTTAAGGTGCTATTATAGTTTAAATAGTGACTCATGAAGGGTCAGACTTAAATTAATTTAACTTTACAAGACAGTAATTGACGACGAACTCTTAACTGTGTTGTGAAGCATGTTAGTTTGCAAACACATTAGGAGGAATTTATACTTGAAATTTACAGAATTAGGACTATCCGATGAACTACTAAAGGCCGTTCAACGCAGCGGTTTTGAAGAAGCAACACCTATCCAATCTGAAACAATTCCAATGGCTTTAGAAGGAAAAGATGTTATTGGACAAGCACAAACAGGTACTGGTAAAACTGCTGCATTTGGTTTACCAATCTTAGATACAATTGATACAACAAAAGATGAAGTTCAAGCACTTATCATCTCACCAACACGTGAACTTGCTATTCAAACGCAAGAAGAACTTTACCGTTTAGGTAAAGAAAAACATGCTAAAGTTCAAGTTGTTTATGGTGGGTCTGATATTCGTCGTCAAATCAAGAGTCTTAATCGCGCACCTCAAATTTTAGTTGGAACACCAGGACGTTTATTAGATCATATTCGTCGTCGCACCGTTAAATTAGGTAATGTTAAAACTTTGGTTTTAGATGAAGCTGATGAAATGTTAGATATGGGATTCGTTGAAGATATCGAAAGCATCTTAACAACTGTTCCTGACGAACGTCAAACATTGTTATTCTCTGCAACAATGCCAACTGCTATTCGCCGTATTGGTGAAAGATTTATGACAGATCCAACTTTGGTAACTGTTAAGGCAAAAGAATTAACAACTGACTTAGTTGATCAATTCTACGTAATCTCAAAAGATTTCGAAAAATTTGATATCATGACACGTATGTATGATGCTCAAAACCCAACACAAACAATCGTGTTTGGTCGTACAAAACGTCGTGTTGACGAATTAGCTAAAGGATTTGAAATGCGCGGATACAACGCTAAAGGAATCCATGGTGATTTATCACAACAACGTCGTATGAGTATTTTACGTGAATTTAAATCAGGTAAACTTGATATTTTAGTTGCAACTGATGTTGCTGCTCGTGGTTTAGATATTTCTGGGGTTACCCATGTCTTTAACTATGATATTCCTCAAGATCCTGAAAGTTATGTCCATCGTATTGGCCGTACAGGCCGTGCCGGACATAAAGGAACTTCATTGACATTTGTTTCACCAAATGAAATGGATTACTTACGTCAAATCGAAAAATTAACTAAGAAACGTATGGTGGCTTTAACACCACCTACAGATGATGAAGCATTTGCTGGTCAAATTGAAACAGCAATCGCTGACGTTACTGCCTTAGTTAACAAAACTGATACTAAAAAATATGCAAAACAAGCTACTGAATTAATGGCTAAGTTTGAAGTTGCTGATTTAGTTGCAGCATTACTTAGTGATGTTATTAAAAATGATTCATCACAAGTACCTGTTAAGATTACACCAGAACGCCCATTACCTAGACGTAAGGGGGGTGGCGGTGGTGGCGGAAACAACCGTCGTAGCGGCAATGGCGGTGGAAATCGTCGTGGTGGCAACGGTGGTGGTTACCAAGGCAACCGTAATGGTGGCGGAAACCGTAGTAACGGTGGAAGTTCAGATCGTCGTAACGGAAGTAGCGATCGCCGTAGCAATGGTAATGGTGGCGGAGGTTACAAAGGTAACCGCTCAAGCGATAATCGTTCAAATGACAACCGTTCAAACGGAAGTAGCGCACCAAAACGTAACTTCACAATCAGAACAAAAGATTAATTTGAATATTGAAAAGAGACCTATTAATTTAGGTCTCTTTTTTTGTTTAAAATTGCTATTCTTACAATATTGATAGGTAAAATATAAACGATTTTAGTGCAGAAAATGAATAAATTTGATAAACTTAACAAGGATATCAATGAAAAGAAATAGGTGATAATATGATTTATGGAATTGGTGTTGATATTGCCGATATTGATCGAGTAGTAAAGTTGGCAAAACAACATGAAGAATTTATAACAAAGATTCTCACAACAAATGAAATTAAACAATTTGATGAATTAAAAGGTAGTCATAAAGACGAATTTATTGCTGGAAGATTTTCCGCCAAAGAGGCATACAGTAAGGCTTTTGGAACGGGAATAGGGGATAAAGTTGGCTTTTTAGATGTTGAAATATTAAATAATGAAATTGGTAAACCGATAATTACGCAGCACCCTTTTGAGGGTAATGGCTTTATTTCAATTTCTCATACGAACAATTTAGTTATGACTGAAGTTATTTTAGAAAATCAAGAAAAGGGGATGTAAAAATGGTTGTAGGTTATCATCGTCCAACCCAAATCGTGGTAGATAGGGCAGCTATTAAGGCAAATATCACAGCTGAAAAAAAGACATTAACAGATGAGACGGTTATTTTTGCTGTTGTTAAAGCTGATGCGTATGGTCATGGATTGATTGAAGTAGCTAAAGTTGCAAAAGATGCTGGTGTAAAAGGTTTTTGTGTGGCAATAATTGATGAGGCATTAGCGTTACGAGAAGCCGGGTTTGTTGAAACTATCTTGATTCTGGGATTAACGAAAGTTGAATATGCACCGTTACTGGCAAAAAGCAAAATATCTGTAACTGTTTCAGAACTTGGCTGGTTACAAGAAGCTAATAAGTTACTGAGTGAAGAAAAATTAGCGCCTTTGGCCGTTCATTTAGCATTGGATACAGGAATGGGTCGTATTGGTTTTAGAGAAGCAGAACCGTTTTTAGAGGCAATTAATTTCCTTGGAAGTCATCAAAATACATTAAACTTTGAAGGGGTTTTTACTCACTTTGCGACAGCAGACTCTCCTAATGATTCGTATTTTAAAAAACAAATGTCAAAATTTAATGAATTGATGTCAGTAGTTTCTGATAGACCTCGTTATGTACACGTTTCTAATTCTGCAACGAGCTTATGGCACTCTGCTTGCAACGGTAATATGATTCGGATGGGCATTTCAATGTATGGTTTAAATCCATCTGGTGGTGAATTAGAACTACCTTATGCGTTAAAACCAGCATTTGGATTAACATCTGAATTAAGTTATGTGAAAGAAATCCATGCAGGTGATTCAGTTGGTTACGGTATTACATATCAAGCTCAAGAAAATGAATGGGTTGGTACAGTACCAATTGGGTATGCAGATGGTATGCCCCGAAAGATGCAAGGCTTTAAACTATTAGTCGACGGTCAATTTTGCGAAATAATTGGTCGAGTTTGCATGGATCAATTAATGATTAGATTGCCACATGAAATGCCAAATGATACAAAAGTAACTCTAATAGGCCAAGATGGCGATGAAATGATTACAGCACAGGATGTTGCAACGTACGCTGAAACAATTCATTATGAAATAATCTGTGCACTTTCAGGACGAGTACCACATGTCTACCTAAATTAGTATTTATTTGCTTAGTTTGCTATGGTAAACTATCTGTAGAGTGTAATTCTATGGGGGAAGTGCAGATGGATAAAAATGAGAAAGTAGCAATGAGTCATATAGCCGATTACTGTGCATATTATTCGATTACCAATGAAGCGTTGAAGGATAGCGAAATATTTAACTCTATTTTAAGTCATAAAAAAATGATGGATGAGTTAATTGATGGCTACTCAGAAATGGGACAATTGAATAGTGAAATCTGTAATGATTTTAAAGGATCTGAAGATGAAGTGTTATTGCACCTTCAAATTATGTAGAGAGTTGGGATAAGATGGTTGAAAGTATCATACGTGGTGATATATTCTATGCAGATTTATCGCCCGTTATTGGTTCTGAACAAGGCGGTATGAGACCTGTTCTCATTATCCAAAACAATATTGGGAATCGTTATAGTCCGACAGTCATCGTTGCCGCCATTACGGCGCGCATCCAGAAGCCTAAAATGCCAACACATGTTGGACTTTTAGCAAGTAGAGATGGTATTGAAAAAGATTCAGTTATACTAATGGAGCAAATTCGCACAATTGATAAGCAACGTCTAAAAGATCGTATCACGCATGTATCGAAAAAAAGTATGCTTGAGGTTGATGATGCGCTTAGAATGAGTGTTGGACTTGTTTCAGCAATACATAAAGAAAAATAAACAGTAAAAAGACATAAAAAAACGTGGTTCGTAACCATCCCACGCTAAAAAACTAAGGGAGTCTATTAATAATGACAAAAAATAATCGTGTAAACCAGGTAATCATTAATGGTTTAATCGCTGCACTTTATATCGTATTGGCAGTTGTTCCAGGAATGGTGAACATGGCTAGTGGTGCTATTCAATTTCGACTATCAGAAGGATTGAATCACTTAGTACTTTTCAATAAGAAATATATCTGGGGTGTTTCATTAGGGGTTATCTTATTTAATCTCTTTTACAGCAGTCCGTTAGATGTTCTTTTTGGGGGCGTACAAACAATCATGGGTCTTTTAATTGTGATTTTTGTTAGTCCTAAGTTTAAGAAAATGTGGCAAAAAATGCTTTTAAATATTATGGTTTTCTCATTTACCATGTTTTTAATCGCTATTATGTTGAACATTACAGCGAGCTTACCGTTCTGGCCTACTTACGGTACAACAGCATTATCTGAATTTGTAATAATGACAATTACAGCACCAATAATGCTCGTTTTAGATCGTGCTATTCACTTTGATAAAAGAATGCATTAAAAAAACAGACCCGAAAGGGTCTGTTTTTTTGTCTAACTACGTAAATCTTCAATTTCAGAAACAATAAATTCTTTACGTCCTAAGTTATCAACAATTTTATCAACTTTTTCTTGGTTTACACCAGCTGGTAATGTGAATAATGTTCGGCGTAATAATTCGCCTTCTTTAACATCTAAAGTCATACAACTAGCAATTGATGAATATTTTGTAATGATTTTAGCCATATCAACTAAATCACCACGTTCGCCAGCTGAAATAACAGTTAAGACATAACTACCAACATCAAAATTCCATGATTGAGACAACATATCTAGAAGACGTGTATGTGTTAAAATACCCTCAAAATAGTTGTTTTCATTTAAAACAGCAATATAAGGTAAGTCTTTAATTGAAAAGAAAACGTTGAAGAAAGCTGAATCAGATGAAATAAACTTAGTCGCATTTTTAAGAAGATAAGTAACAGGAAGTGACATATCGCCACCCTGTGATTTATGACGATAAATATGCATTTTATAAATATTACCACGGAAAATTTGACCCGTTTCATCTAAGATTGGCACACAACGGAATCCAGAATTTTCTAGGACCGTAAGTGCTTCTTCAAGTGTGACACTTTCACGGACGGTTGTTAGTTCTTTTAATGGTTTAACTAAAGTATTTAATAACATATAGGCGCCTCCAAATATTAAATTTTTCTCATTTACATTTTTATAATACCATAAAAAAAGCTTTTTAACAGTAATTTGACTATTAAAATTGTATTAAAAAAGGAACGGAAGAATGTCTTCCGTTCCTTTTTTGGAAAATAATTAAAAATTATTCACCTAATGCTTTAAGACCATCATTTAATACTTGTTTCAAAGTAGCAGCTGAATCAGTCATACGTTTAGATTCAACATCACTTAAAGGTACTTCGATGATTTGTGCAAGACCTTGGCCATTAACAACACCTGGTGTACCGATATAAATATCGTTCAAACCATATTGTCCGTCCATGTATGCACTAACAGGTAATACGGCATTTTCGTCACGCAAAATTGCTTTTGAAAGACGAGCTAATGCTGTACCAATACCGTAGAATGTTGCGCCTTTTTTGTTGATAATTTCGTAAGCTTTGTTACGAACGTCATCTTCAATTTTAGCAAGTTGGTCATCAGAAATGTTGTTAGCTTTTGCCCAATCTAAGAATGGAAGACCACCAACAGTTGCAGCTGAGTAAGCAGCAAATTCTGTATCGCCATGTTCGCCCATCATGTAAGCATGGATTGAACGAGGATCTGTAATGTCAGTTAATTTGCTTAAAGCAACACGTAAACGTGAAGTATCAAGTGAAGTACCTGAACCAATAACACGATCTTTAGGGAAACCAGAGAATTTCATTGTTGCGTAAGTTAAAATATCAACTGGGTTAGCAGCAACTAAGAAAATACCTTTAAATCCAGATTCAACGATTGGAGATACGATACTTTTCAAGATGTTTAAGTTTTTGTTTACAAGGTCAAGGCGTGTTTCACCTGGTTTTTGTGGAGCACCAGCAGTGATAACGACAAGATCTGCATCTTCACAGTCAGAGTATTCTGCTGAGTAGATACGTTTAGGAAATGCGAATGGTGTTGCATCTTCTAAATCTAAAGCATCTCCGACAGTGCGATCTTTCGCAACATCGATGATACCGAATTCTTCGCCGACACCTTGGAGTGTCATTGCGAATGCGTAACTAGAACCTACGGCGCCATCGCCGACTAAGATAACTTTTTGATGATTTTCTGTTTTTGTCAAAATAATTCATCCTTTCAGAGCTATAATTATTACTGAATAATTATAACATGTTTGTTTGTGAAAAAACATACTAGATGAGAGAGTTCTTTCACAAAATTTTCATAAATCGAGTATGGTATAATAGTTGAAAGAAAAGAATAGGGTCGAAATGCTGGGTAAGTTGAATAAACTTGCCCAGATGTTTGCGTTTATTTAAAGGAGAAATTAAAATGAAAATGATAGTCGGTTTAGGAAATATTGGGCAAAAGTATGATGGAACAAGACACAATGTCGGATTCGCTACAGTAGATGTATTTGCAAAACAACATAATGCCGATTTTGGATCTAGCAAGTATGAAGCGCAAGTGGCATCGTTTAATTTAAATGGTGAAAAAATTGTCTTAGTTAAACCATCTACTTATATGAATGATTCAGGTCGAGCTGTTAGACCGTTGATGGATTTCTATAAAATTGATGTTTCAGACATCCTTATTGTGAACGATGATCTTGATTTAGAAGTTGGTCGGATTCGATTACGTCAAAAAGGATCAGCAGGCGGACATAATGGTTTGAAAAGCATTATCGCACATACAGGAACACAGGAATTTAAACGTATTAAAATTGGTATTGACCATCCAGACAAAGTTTCTGTCGTAGATTGGGTATTAACGAAATTTTCTAAAAACCAAGAAAAAGACTTAGGTGATGCAATCAATACAGCAACTTTAGCAATTGAGGATTGGTTGGAAACAGATGATTTTATGAATACGATGAACAAGTATAACCATAAATAAGAAAAAGCTGTTTAGAAAAGGGTAAAGGGTAGAATAATGAATTTAGAAGCAATGATGCAGACTGTTCCTGGTGTAGATAACTGGCTAACAAATATTGAACCTAATACAAGACAATTGTTAACTGGACTAACGGGTTCAGCTAAAACATTGATGTTAGCTACTATTTTTAAAGATAAAAAAAAATCTATGTTGGTTGTGACAGATAATTTATTTCATGCAACACAATTAAATGAAGATTTAACTAACTTTATTAATGAAGAAGATGTGCTTACATTCCCAGTTGAAGAATTATTAGCTGCAGAACTGGCAACAAGTTCACCAGAATCTAAAAGTGAACGTGTCCAAACGCTTCAGGCTCTATTAGAAGGAACACCAAAGATTGTTGTAACATCAATCTCGGGGTTACGACGTTTTCTAGCACCTGTTTCAACGTGGAAACAAGCAACATTAAACTTAGCTGTTGGAAAAGATATTGATTTGAAAGCCACGGAAACTCAACTCTTTACGATGGGCTATCAACGTCAAAAGTTGGTTGAACGTCCTGGGGATTTTGCTGTACGTGGTTCTATCTTGGATATTTACCCATTGACCGTAGAAAACCCAATTAGACTAGATTTATTTGATACGGAAATAGATTCATTACGTTATTTTGATGTGACTAATCAACGAAGCTTAGAGAATGTGGACCAGATTCAAATTATACCCGCGACAGATTTTATTGCGACTGACGCTATGCTATTGGAAGCTAGTCAAACATTAAAAAAAGCGTATGGTGTTGAATATAAGCGATTAGATAATGATGATCAAGAGCGATTAGAATCAAATATTATGCCGCTTATGAGTGATTTTGAAAAAGGACGCTTAGCTCCGGAACATTTATTATTTAGCGATATTATTTATCAAGGTAAAACAAGTCTGTTAGATTACTTGGGTAGCAATGGTTTAATTGTAATGGACGATTATCCGAGATTATTAGAAGCTGAAAAGACGCTTAAACTAGATGAAGATAACTGGATGGCAGATAAGTTAAAAACACATCAAGTTTTGTCTACAAGTGTTTTTGGATTTGAATTACGAGATTTATTGAAAAATGAATCGCATGCTGAATTATTTCTGGCTCATTTTCAAAAAGGAATGGGTCACCTCAAATTTAATCAATTGATTGATGTACCAGGACATGCCATGCAACAATTTTTTAGCCAAATGCCATTACTTAAAACAGAAATGGATCGTTGGTTAAAAAAGAAACAGACTATTATTGTTATGGTTCAAGATAAAGAGCGACTTGATAAAGTCTCACAAACCTTGGATGATTTTGAGATTCCTTCTATCATGACGACTTTGGATAGCCTACAGTTAGGAAAAGTTCAGGTAGTAGAAGGTAACTTACAAGCTGGATTTGAATTGCCAATGGCAAACTTAGTTGTTGTGACAGAACATGAAATGTTTAACAAAGTCACTAAAAAACGTCCAAAACGCCAAACATTAGCGAATGCAGAACGCCTTAAAAGTTATCAAGATTTGAAACCAGGAGACTATGTGGTCCATGTTAATCATGGTATTGGACAGTTTATTGGAATGGAAACATTAGAAGTCGATGGTAAACATCAAGATTATATGACAATTTCTTATCGGGATGAAGCTAAATTATTTATTCCAGTAACCCAATTAAACATGGTTCAAAAGTATGTTTCTTCTGAATCTAAGTCACCTAGAATTAACAAATTGGGTGGTACTGAATGGACCAAAACGAAAAATAAAGTTGCTGCTAAAATTGAAGATATTGCTGATGATTTAGTTGCATTGTATGCTGAACGTGAAGCAGAAGTTGGATTTCAATTTTCAAAGGACAACGATTATCAGATGGAATTTGAAAATGCATTTCCATACTCTGAAACTGAAGATCAAATTAGAAGTTCAAATGAAATTAAGCACGATATGGAACAAAAGAAACCAATGGATCGTTTATTGATTGGTGATGTAGGTTTTGGGAAAACAGAAGTCGCGTTACGTGCCGCTTTTAAAGCCATTCAAGATAATAAACAGGTTGCTTTATTAGTGCCTACAACGGTGTTAGCGCAACAACATTACGAAACAATGATTAATCGATTCGAAGGATTTCCAGTTGAAATTGGGATTTTATCTCGTTTTAGAACAAAGAAACAACTTAAAGAAACAACTGATAAAATGGCTAGTGGTGCATTAGATATTGTCGTTGGGACACATCGAATTTTATCGAAAGATATTCAATTTGCTGATTTAGGATTGTTAATTGTTGATGAAGAGCAACGGTTTGGTGTGAAACATAAAGAACGACTCAAAGAGTTTAAGTCACAAGTGGACGTCTTAACGTTAACGGCAACGCCAATCCCAAGGACACTTAATATGTCGATGCTTGGGGTTCGCGATTTATCAGTAATTGAAACGGCACCATTGAACCGTTACCCAATTCAAACTTATGTAATGGAACAAAATGGTGGAACTATTCGAGATGGAATACAACGTGAACTTCAACGTGGTGGACAAGTTTTTTATTTGCATAATCGAGTTGAAGATATTGA
The DNA here is from genome assembly GCF_056781915.1 of Dellaglioa sp. CoH-57-MRSF-21. Next base: position 382,582 of record NZ_JBXAXU010000001.1, read on the forward strand.
AAAAGTAGTTTCAGAAATTGAGATTATGGTTCCTGAAGCTAGTGTCGCGTATATCCATGGTCAAATGACTGAAAATCAATTAGAAAATGTCTTGTATGATTTCATTCAAGGTGTCTATGATGTGTTGGTAACAACGACAATTATTGAAACGGGCGTAGATATTTCTAATGCTAATACATTATTTGTCGAAAATGCTGACCACATGGGATTGGCGCAACTTTACCAGTTACGTGGTCGTGTTGGTCGTAGTAGTCGAATTGCGTATGCCTACTTTATGTATAAACCTAATAAGGTTTTGACTGAAGTGAGCGAAAAACGCTTAGAAGCAATCAAAGACTTCACCGAATTGGGTTCTGGATTTAAAATTGCTATGCGAGATTTATCTATTCGTGGAGCAGGAAATCTATTGGGCCGACAACAACATGGTTTCATTGATTCTGTTGGATATGATTTATATACACAGATGTTGACAGAAGCTGTGAATAAAAAACAAGGTAAAAAAGCTGAGCCTAAATCAGATTCTGAAATTGACATTAATATTGAAGCTTATTTACCATCATCTTACATTGATGATCAGCGTCAAAAAATTGAAATTTATAAACGTATTCGACAGCTTGATAATTATGATCAATATTTGGAAGTACAAGGTGATTTAATTGATCGTTTCGGCGAATTTCCAACTGAAGTGAATAACTTAATGGAAATTGGCTTACTTAAATTATTTGCCGATAAGGCATTAGTTGATAAAATTAAAAAAGATAAAGACCAGTTAATTGTTTCTGTTTCAGAAAAAGGAACGACATTGCTGGGTACGGAAGCAATTTTCATGGCATTATCAGCAACAAAATTAAAAGCGTCATTAAAAACTCAGGGCAAACAAATGCGTGTGATTTTAGTGATTCAACCTAAGATGACTGAGACTGACTGGTTGATTGAATTACAAAACTTTATTCAAGCGTTAAGCGAATCCGTTGGGTCAGTGACTGCAGCTAACTAATAAAAAAGGAATCGAAATGATATGGGAAATAAGCAACTTAGACATTTAATGCGTGGTGCAATGATTCTATCGATTGCCTCACTAATTGCCAAGATTTTGAGTGCCATTTACCGAGTGCCATTCCAAAATTTAGTCGGAGATACGGGCTTCTATATTTATCAGCAAGTTTATCCTATTTATGGGATAGGGATGACTTTTGCTTTGACTGGATTTCCCGTCTACATTAGTAAGTTAATTGCTGAAGAGCCTTCGAAAGAAGATAAAATAAAATTGTCTCATGATATATTTATTGTTTTAAGTATATTTAGTTTAGTTATCTTTTCTGGCTTACAATTAGGAGCTTCATGGATTGCGACAGCTATGGGTGATGGACAGTTAGCAGGCTTAATTAAAAGTGTTTCATTTATGTTCTTATTTTTACCTGTTTTAGCAGTGGGACGTGGTTATTATCAAGGTATTTTTGAAATGAACAAAACTGCTGTCTCCCAAGTTGTTGAACAACTATTACGTGTTGGACTCATTATTTTAGCGGCATACATTGCGGTTGAAAATAATATGTCATTATATTCGATGGGAGCATGGGCAATGTTTGGGGCAACTATTGGTGCTATTGGCGCAAGTGTTTCTTTTATTCACTTTTACAGGGTTGAATTTAGGAAGACTAGGCTTCAAACAAACTGGCAAAGATTACTGATAACCTCTAAAAAATTATTTTCGGAGGGTCTTATCATCTGTCTATTTGCAGCAATGATGGTGCTATTACAATTAGTTGATTCATTCACAGTGAAAAACGGATTAGTGCACTTTGGTTATTCAAATAATATTGCAAAATCGTTAAAAGGAGTCTATGACCGTGCACAGCCTTTAGTACAACTTGGACTAGTTATTTCTGTTGGGTTCTCTTCGATGTTATTGCCATCTCTGGCTTCGGCCCGTCGTGAAAACCGAAAAAAGGATTTTCAACGATATGCTGGGATGTTAGTGCACATAACGGTGGCGTTATCGATGGCGGCAACCATCGGACTGATTGCTGTTATGCCACTTGTTAACCAATCTTTATTTGGGGATCAACTTCAAAATGGTACATTATCGGTTTATATGTTTAGTATTTTCTTAGCAGCAGTTATTGGAACATACAACAGCGTCCTACAGAGTCTGGGATTGTATCGTACGTCAGTCATTGCTTTGATTATCGGATTGTTACTTAAAATGAGTATTAATTTTTACCTAGTTTCTATATTAGGAACAGTTGGAGCAAGTATTGCGACAATCTTAAGTTTATTACTTGTATTAATTGCCATGTGGGTTATGTCACCCAGTGAGATTAGACAGTTACTAATTGATCCCAAATTTATGATGAAATTAACTTTAATTTGTGTAATTATGGGAATTGTGGTTTATTTATTAGATAATCAGTTAATTAATTGGACGAATGACAAGCGATTGTTGAGTGGCATTATAGCGCTCGTTTCTGGATCTATTGGTGCTGGAATATTTGGTGGTTTAGCAGTTAAATGGGAATTATTTTCGATTCGAGAATGGCTAAGCTTTCCATTTGGAAAACGTATTTTAAAAAAATTTATAAGATAAATAAAGGGGATTAACTAATGAGATTAGATAAATTTTTAAAAGTGTCACGTATTATTAAACGTCGTACAGTTGCAAAAGAAATTGCAGATAAGGGTCGAATTATGATTAATGATAAAATGGCAAAATCTTCAACAGATGTTGTTGTTGGGGATGAGTTAACAATCCAATTTGGTAATAAAACGCTGACTGTTCGAGTTATGGCGCTTAAAGAAACAACGAAAAAAGCAGAATCAATTGATTTATATGAAGTTGTTTCTGAAGTTTATACAGAAGAAAGTCGATAATTATCGATTTTTAATTGGAGTCCTTTATTGGGTTAGGAGACAAGATGGCCGATAATAAATCGAAAATTAAATTTTTAGATAATGATTTTATGAAAGCTAATAAAACAGAAAGAAAAAAAGATCAACGATTGGTAACTATTCACCGCCGCCGTATGATTGGATTAGGAGCTGTTTTAATAATTATAATCATTTTCTTTAGCGTACAGTTAATTTCAACCAAGCTTAAGGTTGCACATTATAAGCAAGAAACAGCAGTTGAACAAACGAAATTAAAAAAAGCTAAAGCAAATCAAAAAGATCTTAAATTTCAAATTAAACAATTAAATGATAACGATTATTTATTAAAATTAATTCGTGAAAAATATTATTTCTCTAAAAAAGGTGAAACTGTCTATAGTTTTCCTAGTGATAAAGCAAATTTAAAAAACTAATCAATCAGGGATAGAATTACCCGTGATTTAACTTTGTATCAAGGTTTATAGCGTGGTATACTAGTATGGTATATATATCTAAGGAGGAACAACTTTTTTATGTCTATTGAAGTCGGAGAGAAAGTTTCAGGTAAAGTTTCAGGAATTACAAATTTCGGTGCATTTATTGATTTGGGTGACAGAAAAACAGGATTAGTACATATTAGTGAAGTTTCTGATGGATTCATCAAAGATATTCATGATGCACTAACTGTTGGGGATGAAGTCACAGTTAAAGTTTTATCCATTGGCGACGATGGTAAGATAAGTTTATCAATACGAAAAGCTGTTGATAAGCCTCAAGTAACAGAAACAAAATCTCGTCCACAGAAAACATTTAATAAAGATACTCGCGCATCGACTGGTTCTCGTCCATCAAATGGTGGTAAGAATCGCTATCAGACTAAAAAAGTTGAACCTCAAAAAGATGACTTCGATTCATTGTTGTCAGGCTTTTTGAAAGATAGTGAAGATCGGTTAGTTTCATTAAAGAGAAGTACTGAAGGTAAGCGCGGTGGCCGTGGTGGCCGACGTAATTAATAACGAATTTTAAAGATGAGTGGTTGAAATGAAAATTTTAAACCACTCTTTTTTTAATGAAAAAAGGAGAAAAGTTTTGCTGAATACAAGATTTGAGGCTCAATATCGGCTACTTGGTAGTCCTGAAAAAATTCTGGTTGCTGTTTCAACAGGTGTTGATTCAATGGTCCTCATGGATTTGTTGCAACGATTACCAGATGAAATCCGGCCTGAGATAGGCGTTGCCTACATTGACCATCAATTAAGAGAGCAGAGCCGTATTGAAACTGAGTTCATCGAAAAGTATTGTCTAGATCATCAATTTAAATTATATAAAAAAGTTTGGCCAGTACATGAACATGGATTAAATGGTATTGAAAATGCAGCGCGCAAAATGAGATATGATTTTTTTGAGCAAATAATGGTATCAGAAACTTATGCAACGTTAATGACAGCGCATCAAGCAGATGACCAGCTCGAAACACTTGTTATGAAAGGAATTCGTGGCGGAGATATCAGACAGTTAACGGGTATCAGTCAAACTAGATCATTTGGACCAGGGATGTTAGTTAGACCGTTACTTTTGTTCACAAAACAGGCTATTCGGCAGTACGCAAAGCATGAAAACATTGTTTTTTTTGAAGATGAAACGAATCAATTAAGTGATTTTTTTAGAAATCGAGTTAGAAAAGAAATTATACCGAAAATGCTTGAAAATAATAAACAAGTAATTAAGCATGCACAAAGTTATGCAGATCAGTTAACGAACCTATTAGATTTAGCAGATGAAGCAATTAGTGAAAAAATAAAAGAAATCAAATATGCTTCAGGATTTAAAATAAAAATGTGGACCACGTTGGAAACAAGGTGGCAAAAGCCGATATTGAAAAAAATCGCTGAAGAACATGGTGTTTTCTTAAAAGAAGACCAAATACAGCAAATTAGCCAGTTACTGCTGAATGAAAAAAAACCACAGGGTGAACTTAATTTAGGTGATGATCAATTATTTGTTAAAAAATATGAGTACATGGATTTCATTCAAAAAGAGAAAATAATTGAAAGTACTTCTGAAAAAATAATACTCGGTATGAATTCATGGGTTAATTTAAATAATAATGAAAAAATTGGCGTATTTAAAGCTGAAGAGATTAATCTAGATGAAGTAACTATAAAAGATTATATGATGGTTGATCACTCTATTGTTGAAGAGGGGCTTAGCTTGAGACATCGGTTGCCAGGCGATTATATCGACATAGGAAATAGTGCAAAACAAAAAATAAAAAAAATATTTATTGATCAAAAAATAAGTAGTAATGACCGTAATCAGGCTTGGGTATTAGAAACTAATACTAAGCGAATCATTTGGTTAATAAATTATAAAAAATCTCAATTGTCAGACACCGTTGAAACTGATAAAATACAAGACATAATCGTTTTAAAAAAACAAGGTCAGGGAAGAGGCTAAAGTGTATGGATGAAGATATCAAAAAAGTTCTTTACAGTGAGCAAGAAATTCAAGATGTTACTCGGCGATTAGGAAAACAGATTACCGCTGATTATCAAGGCAAAAATCCATTGCTTGTTTGTATATTAAAGGGCGCCTATCTTTTTATGGCTGACATTGCTAAAAATGTTGCAGATTATGCAGAAGTTGATTTTATGAATGTTTCGAGCTATGGGGATGGTACCGTATCAACTGGTGAGATTAAGATTATCAAAGATTTAGATATTGATGTTAAAGGCAGAGATGTGATTATTGTTGAAGATATCGTGGATACAGGACAAACTTTAGCTTACTTAATCGATCTGTTTAACAATAGAAATGTAAAATCTGTTAAGGTTTGTTCGTTGTTGGACAAACCAGAAGGTCGTAAAGTGACTGTTAACGTTGATTATGCAGGATTTGAAGTTCCAAATGAATTTGTAGTTGGTTATGGATTAGATTATGCTGAAAAATATAGGAACTTACCATATATTGGCGTCTTGAAACCTGAAATTTATACAGAGTAAAATAATGGTCAAAGAATGTCAATTGTGATATAGTGTATCCTATTCAAACGATAGTTGAAATAAAAATAAAGAAAAACGGGCAGGAGAGTAGATATGAAAAACAATCCTAAAAATGGACTTTTTAAAAATAGTTTATTTTACATAGTTATCATGCTTGGGATAATGGGTGTAATGTACTTCTTTTTTGATGGAAACAGCAAAACGGAAACACAAGAAATTCAATCAAGTGAATTTGTCTCAAAATTACAATCAAACCAAGTGAAATCATTTGATATTCAACCATCAGGTGGTGTCTACAAAATAACAGGGACTTATAAGAAAGCTCAAACAGAAAAGAGCAAGGATACTGGGTTCTCATTAATTCCAGCTTCAAAGAAAACAACAAAAGTTAAAAACTTTACGTCAACAGTTATTCAAAATGATTCAAATATGGCACAAATTTTGAAATCATCTGAAGCAACAAAGACAAAAATGGATACAAAAGAAGAACAATCAGATAGTATCTGGTTGCAATTAGCAATTACGGTTATTCCACTTGTATTAATGGTCGGCTTTTTCTATCTTATGATGGGACAAGCAGGACAAGGTGGCGGTGGTGGCGGTAAGGTGATGAACTTTGGTAAATCAAAAACAAAACCTTCCGAGAAAAAAGATAATAAAGTTCGTTTTGCTGATGTTGCCGGTGCAGAAGAAGAAAAGCAAGAACTTGTTGAAGTTGTTGAATTCTTAAAATCACCACGCAAATTTGCTGATTTAGGCGCTCGAATCCCATCAGGTGTTCTCCTAGAGGGACCTCCTGGTACTGGTAAAACTTTACTCGCAAAAGCAGTAGCTGGTGAAGCTGAAGTACCATTTTATTCAATTTCCGGTTCTGATTTCGTAGAAATGTTTGTCGGTGTTGGGGCAAGTCGTGTACGTGATTTGTTCGAAAATGCTAAGAAAACTGCACCATCAATTATCTTTATTGATGAAATTGATGCTGTCGGACGTCGTCGTGGCTCTGGTACAGGTGGCGGTAATGATGAACGTGAACAAACATTGAACCAATTACTTGTTGAAATGGATGGATTTACGGGTACAGAAGGTGTGATTGTAATTGCAGCTACTAACCGTTCGGATGTTCTGGATCCAGCACTTTTACGTCCTGGTCGTTTTGATCGTAAAGTTTTAGTAGGTCGCCCAGATGTTAAGGGTCGTGAGGCTATTCTTAATGTTCATGCAAAAAACAAACCGTTAGCATCTGATGTTGATTTAAAAGTTATTGCTAAGCAGACACCTGGATTTGTTGGTGCTGATTTAGAAAATCTTTTAAATGAAGCTGCATTATTAGCTGCTCGTCGTAATAAATCAAAAATTGATGCAAGCGATATGGATGAAGCTGAGGATCGTGTTATTGCGGGACCAGCAAAACGTGATCGTACGATTAATGAAAAAGAACGTCAAACAGTTGCATTCCATGAAGCCGGACATACAATTGTTGGATTAGTCCTAAATGATGCTAGAGTTGTTCACAAAGTAACAATTGTCCCTCGAGGTCGTGCTGGCGGTTACGCAATCATGTTACCAAAAGAAGATCAAATGTTATTGTCTAAAAAAGATATGAGTGAACAAATTGCTGGATTAATGGGTGGACGTGCAGCTGAAGAAATTGTTTACAATGAACAATCTTCAGGCGCATCAAACGATTTCCAACAAGCAACACAAATGGCTCGCTCAATGGTTACTGAATATGGAATGAGTGAAAAACTCGGACCTGTTCAATTAGAAGGCAATAGCCAAATGTTCGCTGGTGGTTCAGGTCAACCAAGTGCTGCTTACTCAAGCAATACGGCTGACATTATTGATTCTGAGGTTCGTCGTCTATCTGAAGAAGGTATGAAACTTGCTAAAGAAATTATTGAAGCACATAGAGAACAGCATAAATTGATTGCTGATAAGTTATTAGAATTTGAAACACTTGATGAAAAAGAAATTTTAAGCTTGTTCGAAGATGGCAAAATGCCAGAAAAAGACGATGCAAATGAATTTCCGAGTGAAAAAGATGGTTCTTTTGAAGCAACAAAAAAAGAATTAGAACGTAAAGATGCAAAAAAAATAGCTGAAGAAACAGATGAAGTTGATTTATCTAAAACGGTTGTTTTTTACCCCAAAGTGAATAAAGACGATAAATAATCGTTACTTAAGAACTCCGATGGATTATCTATCGGAGTTCTTGTTGGTCTAAAATGAATTATTTAAGGAGAAAACGAATGAAAGATTATCTTGTAAAAAGTTTGGCCTTTGACGGTAAATTAAGAGTATATGCTGTTACTGCGACAAATACGGTTGCTGAAGCACAAAGGAGACATGACACATGGAGCGCAGCATCAGCTGCACTTGGGCGGAGCCTAATAGGAACATTATTACTAAGTACATCTACATTGTCAGCCGATGAAAAAATGACCGTTAAAATTAATGGTGATGGGCCAGTTGGTGCTATCGTAATTGATGGTAACGCTGATGGAACAGTTAAAGGATATCTGAGTGAACCCCACGTTCATTTACCATTAAATGAAAAAAATAAAATTGATGTTAAAGGTGCCGTTGGAACAACTGGATCAATGGCAGTAACAAAAGATATGGGTATGAAGGAACCGTTTACGGGACAAGTCCCATTGGTTTCAGGTGAACTTGGCGAAGACTTTACTTACTATTTAGCTAAATCAGAGCAGATTCCATCATCAGTTGGATTATCTGTATTTGTGAACACGGACAATACAATCGAAGTGGCCGGTGGGTTTATGATTCAAGTAATGCCTGGCGCAACTGATGAAGTTATCGATAATTTAGAAAAAAAATTAGCAGAAATGCCTATGATTTCAGAATTGCTAAGAGATGGTAAAACGCCAGAAGATATTATATATCTGATGTTTGGTAAAGAAAATGTTAATATCTTGGATACAATGCCAGTTGCGTTCGAATGTGATTGTTCAAAAGATAAATTTTACGGTTCATTAGCTAGTTTGCCAAAAAGCGATATCACTGAAATGATCGAATTGGATCATGGTGCCGAAGCTGTTTGTCGTTTTTGTGGAAATCGATATCAATATTCTGAAAATGAATTAATGAAATTATTAGAGGGTTCAGCTAAATAAATTTTATCAATATATGATTTGTGTTATGATACTAAACAATAGTAAGTGTAAAAAACGATGAGGTGAATAGAATGGAATGGAAAATTGGCGATATATTAATTCCTAATCAAGTAGTTGTTGCACCTATGGCAGGTGTAACAAATGCGGCATTCAGAATGATTTGTAAGGATTTTGGTGCTGGATTAGTAGTTTGTGAAATGATTTCTGATAAAGGAATCCAATTTAGAAATAAAAAAACGTTGAGCATGTTGTTTGTAGATCCAAGAGAACATCCAGTTAGCGTTCAAATTTTTGGCGGAGATAAGGAAACATTGGTTGCTGCTGCTAAGTTTGTTGAAGAACACACGTCAGCCGACATAGTCGATATTAATATGGGTTGCCCTGTACCTAAAGTAACAAAAACAGACGCAGGCGCACGTTGGTTGCTTGATCCAGATAAAGTATACGAAATGGTTGATGCGGTTACTAATGAGCTGTCAATTCCGGTAACAGTTAAAATGAGAACAGGCTGGGACGAAGATCATATTTTAGCAGTTGAAAATGCCTTAGCTGCTGAACAAGGTGGTGCAGCTGCACTTGCAATGCACGGAAGAACACGTTTCCAGTTGTATAATGGTAAAGCAGATTGGAATATTTTACATGAAGTTAAAAGTAATTTAAAAACAATTCCTTTTATGGGTAATGGTGATATTAAAACGCCACAAGATGCAAAGAAGATGTTAGATGAAGTCGGTGCCGACGCTGTTATGATAGGCCGTGCTGCATTAGGAAATCCGTGGATGATTAGGCAGACAGCAACGTACCTTGAAACAGGTGAACTCATTGCTGAACCTTCAGCATCTGATAAAATTTTAGTTGCTAAAGAACACTTGCACGCACTTTGCCAGATAAAGGGTGAGGTTATTGGACCTAAAGAATTCAGAAGTCAAGCAGCATACTACTTAAAAGGTATTTCGCGTTCAGCTCGTGCTAAAGCAGCATTGAATGAAGCAAATTCAGAAGCTACTATGATAACGATATTTGATAAATTTTTAGAAGATACAAAAGAACGTGAATTCAAATTAATGCAAAAAGAAGCATAGAATTAGTTGCATTTTATTGGGTTAATTGGCATGATAGTAAGTGAAATATGTAATTAAGTGAGGGATATAATATGGTAAAGCAAGAACAAAGTATGAATGATCAATTAAAGGTACGTCGTGAAAAAGTTGTTGAACTTCGCGAAGCAGGGGTCGATCCATTTGGACACCGCTTTGAACGTAAAGACATGACTAAAGCATTACATGATAAGTATGATGCATTAACTAAAGAAGAACTTGATGGTATGGATATCCAAGCTACTATCGCAGGTAGATTAATGTCTAAACGTGGTAAAGGTAAAGTGAGTTTCGCTGATATTCAGGATAAAGATGGACGTTTACAATTATATGTCCGTAAAGATGTTGTAGGTGAAGATACATATCATATCTTTAAACGTTCAGATATTGGTGATTTTGTTGGTATAACAGGTGATGTTATGAAAACAGATATGGGTGAATTAACGATTCGCCCAACAGAAGTTACTTTCCTATCAAAAGCATTACGACCATTACCAGATAAATTTCATGGTTTGCAAAATGTAGAACAAATCTATAGACAAAGATATCTTGATTTAATCACAAATCGTGAAAGCTTTGATCGATTTATGAAACGTAGTCAAATTATTTCAGCTGTAAGACGTTATTTAGATGGTAATGGATATATTGAGGTTGAAACGCCAGTACTGCATAACCAAGCAGGTGGAGCATCAGCTAAACCATTTACAACACATCATAATGCGTTAGATATTGAACTATACTTGAGAATTGCACTAGAATTACATTTAAAACGACTTATCGTTGGTGGAATGGAAAAAGTATACGAAATTGGTCGAGTGTTCCGTAATGAAGGAATTGATACAAAACATAATCCTGAGTTTACAATGCTTGAAACGTACGTTGCATACTATGACTTCCATGATGTAATGGATGAAACTGAAGGCATTTTTAAAGCAGTCGCAGATGTAATTTCAAATGACGGAATTATTGAATATGATGGAAAAAAAGTAGATTTTAATAAAAAATTTGCAAGAGTTCATATGGTAGATGCTATTAAGTCCGTAACTGGAGTGGATTTTTGGAAAGAAATGTCAGTTGAAGAAGCACAAAAATTGGCAGATGAACATCATGTTAAATATGAAACATATTGGAAAGTTGGCCATATCATTAATGAATTTTTCGAAAAATTTGTTGAAGATACAATTGTTGATCCTACTTTTGTTTATGGACATCCTTTAGAAATTTCGCCTTTAGCAAAGAAAAATGAAGATGATCCAAGATTTACGGATCGTTTTGAAATGTATATTTTAGGTACAGAATATGCTAATGCATTTACTGAGTTAAATGACCCCATTGATCAAAGAGAGCGATTTGAGTCCCAAGTTGAAGAACGTGAAGATGGTAACGATGAAGCGGAAGGAATCGATGAAGATTTCATTGAAGCACTCGAATATGGTATGCCACCAACAGGTGGTTTAGGAATTGGAATAGATAGGTTGGTTATGTTAATGACTGATGCACAATCTATCAGAGATGTGTTATTATTTCCAACTATGAGACCAGATGATAATCAATAAATATTTTTAAATTATTTTATAGGATTATTTTTGATGAATAATATTATATGAGAGTATTGTCGCTATGTGACAATACTCTTTTTTTACTTTTATTTCAGCAGTAAAAGTAATAATAAAACACGATGTACACGTTTACATTCATTGATTTAGATTTAATTTAAATAAAGGCTTGACGAAGGTGATTATTCTTGGTAAAGTAATAAACGTTGCTTCAGTAGTAAACAACTAATTCAAATGTGACCAGTTAATTAATTAAAAAAGTTCTTGACAATTAACGAAATCCTTGATATGATATAAAAGTTGTCAAAAGCAACCAAGTAGATCTTTGAAAACTGAACA
>NZ_JBXAXU010000002.1:0-57040 GCF_056781915.1 Dellaglioa sp. CoH-57-MRSF-21
CGAACACAGAAGTTAAGCTTCTTAGCGCCAAGAGTAGTTGGGGGTCGCCCCCTGCGAGGGTAGGACGTTGCCATGCTTTTTTTATTATTTTATTCCGGCATAGCTCAGTTGGTAGAGCGCTTGACTGTTAATCAAGATGTCGCAGGTTCGAGTCCTACTGCCGGAGTTTTTATTTTGTAATGTGGAGAATTGTCTGAGTTGGTCTAAGGAGCATGATTGGAAATCATGTAAACGGGTTTCCTGTTTCAAGGGTTCGAATCCCTTATTCTCCGTTGCAAATTGACCCGTTGGTCAAGTGGTTAAGACACCGCCCTTTCACGGCGGTAACATGGGTTCAAATCCCGTACGGGTCATATAAAGTAAATAGTGTATGTTGGAGGTTTAGCTCAGTTGGGAGAGCGTCTGCCTTACAAGCAGAGGGTCACAGGTTCAAGCCCTGTAACCTCCATCGAAGGTCCTATGGTATAGGGGTTATTACGTCCGCCTGTCACGCGGAAGATCACCGGTTCAAATCCGGTTAGGACCGTTTAATGGCTCAGTAGCTCAGTTGGTAGAGCAATGGATTGAAGCTCCATGTGTCGGCAGTTCGATTCTGTCCTGCGCCATTTATTTATAATATTTTGCGGGTGTAGTTTAGTGGTAAAACCACAGCCTTCCAAGCTGTTGTCGCGAGTTCGATTCTCGTCACCCGCTTTTATGATTTTGGGCCTATAGCTCAGCTGGTTTAGAGCGCACGCCTGATAAGCGTGAGGTCGATGGTTCGAGTCCATTTAGGCCCATCAATAATTTATGGAGAAGTACTCAAGTGGCTGAAGAGGCGCCCCTGCTAAGGGTGTAGGTCGTGAAAATGGCGCGAGGGTTCGAATCCCTCCTTCTCCGTTTTTCGTGTTATGACCCGTTGGTCAAGTGGTTAAGACACCGCCCTTTCACGGCGGTAACATGGGTTCAAATCCCGTACGGGTCAGTTTAATATTATCGCGGGATGGAGCAGTCTGGTAGCTCGTCGGGCTCATAACCCGAAGGTCGTAGGTTCAAATCCTGCTCCCGCAATTGGTCCTATGGTATAGGGGTTATTACGTCCGCCTGTCACGCGGAAGATCACCGGTTCAAATCCGGTTAGGACCGTCACAGGTATTATTGGAACCTAAACTTTTATAGTTGAGGTTCTTTTTTTAATTTTATTTACTTTAAGGAGATAAAAATGACTGAAAAACATCTATTCACGTCAGAATCGGTATCAGAGGGTCATCCGGATAAGGTTGCAGATCAAATAAGTGATGCAATATTAGATGCACTTTTAGAAAAGGATCCTAATGCTAGGGTTGCTTGCGAAACAACTGTAACAACTGGTTTAGTTCTTGTAGTTGGTGAAATATCAACAAATGCCTACGTTGATATTCAGCAGGTAGTAAGACGAACTATTAAGGAAATTGGATATATTAATTCACAAGTTGGTTTTGATGGTGATAATTGTGCTGTTATGGTTGCTATAGATGAACAATCTCCTGATATTGCATTAGGTGTTGATACATCTTTAGAAACTAAAAACGGTGATTTAGATCCTTTAGATCAGATTGGTGCAGGTGATCAAGGATTAATGTTCGGATATGCGGTAGACGAAACACCGGAACTCATGCCATTACCGATTTCAATTAGTCACAAATTAATGCAACGTGTTGCAAGTTTACGAAAAAATAAGGAATTAGAATACTTAAGACCTGATGCTAAGGCACAGGTAACTGTTGAATATAATGATAAAGGTCAACCATTTAGAATTGACACTGTTGTTATTTCTACACAACATGATGAAAAAACGGAATTGAAACAAATTCAAGATGATATGATTGAAAAAGTAATTAAAGTTATTATTGACCCTGATTTGTTGGATTCAGATACAAAGTATTATATTAATCCAACCGGACGATTTGTTATCGGTGGTCCAAAGGGTGATGCTGGACTTACTGGAAGAAAAATAATTGTTGATACATATGGTGGATATGCACATCATGGTGGAGGTGCTTTCTCCGGTAAAGATGCAACAAAAGTTGATCGTTCAGCTAGTTATGCTGCTCGCTATATTGCAAAAAATATAGTTGCAGCTAAAATTGCATCACAGGTTGAGGTTCAACTTGCGTATGCAATTGGGGTTGCTCAACCTGTATCAATTAATATTAATACATTTGGTACATCTAAATATGACGAATTGGATTTAGTTCAAGCTGTTCGTAAAATTTTTGATTTACGGCCTGCAGGAATTATTGAAATGTTAGACTTACGTCGCCCAATATATAAACAGACAGCAGCATATGGTCATTTTGGTCGTACAGATATTGACTTACCTTGGGAAAAAACAGATAAGATTAAAAGTTTACTTAACGAATTAAATTAAAATAAAAAATGACTTTATTAAATATCATTTTAATAGAGTCATTTTTTATTTAGGAGGTACTTTATGAATTCAAAAACAAATGTAAAATTAGTTACAATTGCTATATTTGTAGCAACATTTTTAACAGCCGTTGAAGGAACAATTGTTTCAACAGCTATGCCAACTATTGTTGGTGAACTTCATGGTGTTTCATTAATGAATTGGGTTTTTTCAATATATTTATTAACTAATGCCATGATGACACCAATATACGGTAAGCTCGCAGATGTTTTAGGACGTAAACCAGTATTTATTTTTGGTCTTGTCATATTTTTGGTTGGTTCAACTCTCTGTGGATTTTCTAATAGTATGGCCACATTAATTATTTCGCGGGCTATTCAAGGTATCGGGGCGGGTGCTATAATGCCAGTGTCATTTACTATAATTGCTGATATTTATTCTGTGGACAAACGTGCTAAAATAATGGGATTAAACGGATCTGCTTGGGGTATAGCGTCAATAGTTGCACCATTGTTAGGTGGTTTCATTGTTGATCATCTTAATTGGCACTGGGTATTTTTCATTAATTTACCTATTGGGTTAGTGACGATAGCAATGATACAAATTTTTTTCAAAGAAAAGCGAAGAATTATGAGTTCAAAAATAGATTTTTTAGGCAGTATATTATTAATGCTTAGTATTTTATCTATTTTATATAGTTTTCAACGTTGGGGCGATGATGGTATAGACCTGATTGTTTTAATTTCTTTCTTTATATTTATTATGTCGCTTTTATTATTTATTCAATGGGAAAAAAGAGTTGAAGATCCAATTATTTCATTGAAACTTTTTAATAATAGAACATTTGTGATTCAAAATGTAGTAGCAGCATTAATATCTGGATTTTTAATTGGATTTGAAGTTTATATACCAACATGGACTCAAGGAATATTAGGATTAAAAGCATCAATGGCAGGATTTGCAGTAACACCCAGTTCCATCTTATGGATAGCTGGTTCCTTTTTTGCTGGAAGTATGATGGCAGCTTGGACACCAAAAAAAGTTTTATCGATTAGTCTATTTTTTATTTTAGTGGGTGCCATTGCACTAGGTACTTTGCCTATAAATACACCTTTTTATCTTTTCTTTATCATTTCGGCTGTACTAGGGATTGGATTTGGGATTACCATTACAACTACGACAGTTACTGCACAGAGTTTAGTACCACAGGCTGACGTAGGTGTGGCTACATCATTTAATACTTTAAGTCGTACATTAGGACAAACATTAATGATTTCAGTCTTTGGGATCATATTTAATACACAAATGCATAAGGAAATAGTAAAAACACCTGGAACAAAGGACAGCATGATGGATATTTTAATTAATCCGCAAACGGCTAACCAACTACCGCAACATTTAATACCAAAATTACGTGAAGTTTTGTATCAAGGTCTTCATGGGATATATATAGCAGGTATTTTTATTGTAATTCTTGCAATTATTATTAATTTATTCGATAAAAAGACTAAAGATTATTTGCAATAACAGGGTTCGTTTGCTACACTAAAAATAATATAAAACGATTAAGAGGAACTAGTAAAGTAACTAACTATTTCAGCGAGTATATGGGAGTGGAAATATACATAGTTGGTTATTTGAACTCATCCTTGAGTTTTCTCACTGAACGGTAGTAGGTGCGAACGTTATTTCACGTTATGAAAAAGAGTCAGTATTTTATACTGGAATAATAGGTGGTACCGCGGAAAATTCGTCCTATAGAAGTTTATCTTCTATAGGACTTTTTTGTATATATAATCAGAAAGGAAGTAATACACATGGCATATAACCATAAAGAAATCGAACAAAAATGGCAAGCATTTTGGGATGCAAATCAGACATTTAAAACGACTGAAGATCCTGAAAAGAAAAATTATTATGCATTAGATATGTTTCCGTATCCATCCGGGCAAGGACTTCATGTTGGACATCCAGAAGGTTTCACGGCTACAGATATTTTGGCTCGAATGAAGAGAATGCAAGGATTTAATGTCTTACATCCAATGGGATGGGATGCCTTTGGTCTTCCAGCTGAACAGTATGCACTTGATACTGGACATAGCCCTAAAGCATTTACTAAAACGAATACTGATAATTTTAGGCGTCAAATTAAATCCTTGGGACTTTCATATGATTGGAGTCGTGAGTTAAATACGACTGATCCTGATTATTATAAATGGACACAATGGATTTTTGAAAAATTATATGAAAAAGGTTTAGCGTATGAAGATGAAGTTGCCGTTAACTGGAGTCCTGATTTAGGAACTGTTGTTGCTAATGAAGAAGTTATTGATGGTAAAACAGAACGTGGCGGGTACCCAATTGTCAGAAAACCAATGCGCCAATGGGTCTTAAAAATTACTGCTTATGCTGATCGCTTACTTTCAGATTTAGACGATTTAGATTGGCCAGATAGCATCAAAGAGCAACAAAGAAATTGGATTGGAAAATCAACTGGTGCTAGCGTTAACTTTAAAGTCGATCAACATGATGATATAAAAATTGATGTCTTTACGACACGTCCTGAAACTATTTATGGTGTTTCTTATATTATTGTCGCACCAGAATTAGATATAATTGATAAAATTACTATTGATTCTCAAAAGGATGCTGTTAAGGCTTATCAAAAAGAAATAGAAGTTAAGTCAGATTTAGAGAGAACTGATTTAGCTAAAGATAAAACTGGGGTATTTACTGGTTCTTACGCAATAAATCCTGTAAATGGTAAAAAATTACCAATTTGGATTGCTGATTATGTTCTAGCATCGTATGGAACTGGTGCTGTTATGGCAGTACCTGCACATGATGAAAGAGATTTCGAATTTGCAACTAAATATGGATTGGATATTTTACCCGTTATAGAAGGACCTGAAATAACTGATGAAGCAAATACTGAACCTGGTAAATATATTAATTCTGGTTTTTTAAATGGCTTAGTGAAAGCTGATGCTATCGAAAAAGCTATTGCTTGGATGGAAGATAATAACATTGGTGAAAAGAAAACAAATTATAAATTACGTGATTGGTTATTTTCAAGACAACGATATTGGGGTGAACCAATTCCTATTATTCACTGGGAAGATGGCGAAACAACAACAGTCCCTGTAGATCAGTTACCACTTGAATTACCTGAAGCAACGGATATTAAACCCTCTGGAACAGGTGAGAGTCCATTAGCCAACTTAACTGACTGGATTAATGTTGTCGACGAAAATGGGCGTAAAGGTAAACGTGAAACGAATACGATGCCACAATGGGCTGGTAGTTCATGGTACTTTGTTCGTTTTATTGATCCACATAACCCTAATGAAATTGCTGACCATAAAAAGTTAGAAGAATGGTTACCTGTTGACGTTTATGTTGGGGGTGCAGAACATGCTGTGTTACATTTGCTATACGCAAGGTTCTGGCATAAATTCTTGTACGATATTGGCGTTGTACCTACTAAAGAGCCGTTCCAAAAGTTAGTTAATCAAGGGATGATTTTGGGCGATAATCATGAAAAAATGTCTAAGTCTAAAGGTAACGTGGTTAATCCAGATGATATCGTTGAACGTTTTGGTGCGGATACTTTGCGCCTTTATGAAATGTTTATGGGTCCATTAGATGCCTCAATTGCTTGGAGCGAAGATGGGTTAAATGGTTCGCATAAATTTATTGAACGTATTTGGCGTTTAATTATGGATGAAGATAATCAAATTAGCGCAGCTATTGTTGATAAAAATGATGGTGAACTTGATAAGATTTATAATCAAACAGTAAAAAAAGTAACTGAAGATTACGAAGCACTTCATTTTAATACAGCTATTTCACAATTGATGATTTTTGTTAATGAAGCTTTTAAAGTTAAATCGTTAGCTAAAGAACAAGTTGAAGGATTTATTCAATTGATTGCACCAATAGCGCCACACATGGCTGAAGAAGTTTGGTCGTTGTTAGGAAATAAGGAATCAATTAGTTATGCTGCATGGCCAATATTTGATGAAAGTAAACTTGTTGAAAATACAGTTGAAATTGTCTTACAAGTAAATGGTAAAGTGCGTCAACATAGCGTGGTTTCAAAAGATGCAACTAAAGATGAATTAGAAAAAATGGCTTTAAATGATGACAAAATTAAAGAAGAACTTGAAGGTAAAACAATTCGAAAAGTAATTGCTGTCCCTGGTAAGTTAGTTAATATTGTCGCAAATTAAAGCTTTAATTTAAGTAAACGGGGACTACAAAATTATCGATATTTTGTGGTTCCTATTTATTTTTGGTTAAAATTCAAAAAATAAATTGCAACTGAATTTTAAAAGCTATAAAATGGTAAGATTAAGTATGATCAGAAAGTAGGGTACAAAAGTAATGGATGAAGATATCGAAGTAGAGGGCCAAGCAGCTTCTGAACAAAATGACGCTAAACAAAAGATGTTGCAAGGATCAGCTTGGATGACTGCTGGTAGTATTTTTTCAAGAGTTTTAGGGGCAATTTATATTATTCCATGGAATATGTGGTTGGGACCAGATAGATTACAAGCTAATGCACTTTATAGTATGGGTTATAACGTTTACAGTTTCTTCTTAATGATTGCTGTTGCTGGTGTTCCTTCAGCCGTAGCTAAGCAGGTTGCGCATTACAATGCACAAAATGAATATGGTATTGGAAGACGCCTATTTAAATATGGGATGGCTTTAATGGCGATTATGGGTGTAGTCTGTGCAGTAATATTATGGATTATCGCACCATACATTACAAGTGGTGATAAGAATGTGATTCCAGTCTTTAGATCCTTATCTTGGGCATTATTGATTATTCCTATGATGAGTTTAATACGAGGCTTTTTTCAAGGCTATCAGGAAATGGCTCCGTCAGCAATTTCACAGTTCTTTGAACAAATTGCTCGAGTTATTTATATGCTTGCCGCAACTTTTATCATCATGAAAATTAGTCATGGTAGTTATATTACAGGTGTAACGCAGTCAACTTTTGCGGCTTTTATTGGGGCCTTAGGCGGAATGCTAGTTTTAGTATGGTATTTTTATCGTCGAAAACCAGAATTGGATCGATTAGTTGCCAATAGTGATAATAAGTTAACAATTTCTACCAAACAAATTATTAAAGAAGTTATCAGGGAATCTATTCCTTTTATTATTATTGGCGCTGCCATTACGATTTTTGGATTGATTGATCAGTATACCTTCTTTGGTATTATGAGCCATGTTACAAACTACTCACGAACGATTCAAAATGAACTGTGGGCATTATTTAGTTTTAATGCTAATAAATTAGTTATGATTATTATTTCTATTGCGTCTGCCATGTCTATTACAGCTATTCCGTTATTATCTGAGGCATATACAAGAAATGATAAAAAGGCTTTGAGTGAACAAACTTCTGACACCTTACAATTGTTCTTTTTCGTAATGTTACCTTGTGCCTTAGGGATGGCAGCTGTTGCTCACCCACTATATGTTGTTTTCTATGGGTATGATCCAGTTGGAATCTATGTTTTACAATTTTCAGCGTATGAATCAATCTTCTTAGGATTATTCACAGTTGTTTCTGCTATTTTACAAGGTGTTTATCAAAATAAAAAAGCAATTATATATTTTGTCGTTGGAGTGGTAGTTAAATTAATTGTTCAATATCCATTAGTAGCTTGGTTAGGTGCCTTTGGGCCATTAGCAGCTACAGGGATCGGGATGGGCGTAAGTTCATGGCTAATGATTCGCTCATTACACAAAATGTTCCATTTAAATGTAAAATTAATACAAACAAGATTAAATAAAATGATGCTTTATGCACTAATAACATTTTTTACCGCATTTATAGTAGTAAAAATTGCTTATCTATTTTTACCAATAGACAGCCGAATTAGTGCAATTATCACAATTATTGCTGCCGCTGGATTAGGTGGCTACATATATATTTACTTCAGTTTAAAAACAAGATTAGCCGACAAAATATTGGGCGAACGGGTTGCTGGATTACGCCGTAGATTGAGAATTAAGTGAGGTTTAATTTAAAATGAGAATTGATAAATTTTTGACGGAAACGCAATTTGGTACAAGAAGTGATGTTCGAAAAATTATTAAACAGAAGAAAGTGATTGTTGATGGCGAGTTAATCACTAGCATTAAACTTCAGGTTAGTCCATCAAAATCGGTTATTCAGGTAGATGGTGATGTAATTCACTATCAAAAATATTATTATTATCTTTTAAATAAACCAGCAGGTGTGTTAACGGCAACTAAAGATAGGAAACAAAAGACAGTGATGGATTTGTTCAATAGCGTCGATTATCGGGATGATTTATTTCCAGTTGGACGGTTGGATAAGGATACAACTGGACTATTGCTTATTACAAATGATGGACAATTAGGTCATCAGATGTTGTCACCAAAACATCATATCGATAAAGTGTACTTTGCTAAAGTTGATGGGCAAGTGACTACTGACGATGTGATTAAATTTGAAACCGGATTGCTATTAAAAGATGGGATGCAAACTAAACCTGCAAAATTAATTGTTGAATCTTATAATAGTGATTCAAATATCTCAGAAGTTTTAATTACGATTACTGAAGGTAAGTATCATCAAATCAAACGAATGTTTGGAGCTATCGGTATGAAAGTTATCAGACTTGAACGTAAAAAAATGGCTACTTTAGAGTTAGAACCAACGCTATCGTTAGGCCGCTATCGTGCTTTAACAGATGAAGAAATTGAATCAATCAAATAGAAAATTGTTGGCGTAACTAGCCAGCAATTTTTTATTATTTTATTTGTTTTTGATGTTCCTTTATTGAGTAGTAAGGTCTATCAATATATCTAACTGAATACGCTTTTAAATACCGATTATTAAAATTTTGTGATAAAATGGGCTTACTAATATTTTAGGAGGAATTCAAATGAGTATAGATTGGAAAGCAGAAGTTGAAAAGCGTCAAGACGCCTTATTAGAAGATTTATTTGCAATGTTAAAAATTGAAAGTGTTCGTGATGAATCAATTGCAACAACTGAAGCACCTTTAGGTCCAGGACCTAAAGCTGGGTTAGATAAATTCTTAGAAATTGGAACGCGTGATGGTTTTGAAACATTAAACCTTGATGGTTTAGCCGGACATATCGAATTTGGTGAGGGGGATGAAACGTTAGGTATTTTAGCTCACGTTGACGTTATGCCTGCTGGTAACGGTTGGGATACTGATCCATTCACACCAGTCGTGAAAGATGGTCGAATTTATGCTCGCGGTGCCTCAGATGATAAAGGACCAGGAATGGCTGCATATTATGGTTTAAAAATCATTCAAGAATTAGGATTACCAGTTTCTAAAAAAGTTCGATTTATTATTGGAACGGATGAAGAAAGTGGTTGGAGAGGAATGACTCATTACCTTGAAAATATGCCTGAACCTGATTTTGGATTTTCACCAGATGCATTTTTCCCAATCATTAATGGTGAAAAGGGAAATATTACTTACTTCTTAAACTTTAAAGGATCAAATGGAGATAAGGATCAATTGCTTGAATTTGATGCTGGCCTCCGTGAAAATATGGTTCCTCGCGATGCTAAAGCTGTTATTAAAACAGAAGACGGCGCTGAGATGGAAGAAGTATTTAACGATTTTATTGCTGCTAATATTGTTACAGGTAAAATGGAACGCAATAATGATATTGTGACTATCTCGATGGTAGGAAAAGCAGCCCATGCACAAGAACCTAAAAATGGAGAAAATGCCGGAACTTTCTTGGCATTATTCTTGAACCAATTTAATTTTGGTGGGGATGCTGCTAACTATCTTCGTTTGGCTGCTGATTACTTACACAGAGATTCACGTATGAACAACTTTAGTATTGCCTTCACTGATGATATCATGGGCGATTTAACGATGAATTCTGGAATTTTCACATTTAAAGCTGATAAAGGTGGACAAATTGCCTTGAATTTCCGCTTCCCTAAAGGTATGACGGAAGTAGATATTAAACGTGGTCTTGAAAATGTAACAAATGAAATGAATGTTGTAATTGAAGCAGGTAGGTTACAAGGACCTCATTACGTTTCACCAGAAGATCCTTTGGTTAAAACATTATTAGGTGTTTATACGAAACAAACTGGCGAAAAAGCTGAAGGTTTAGTCGTTGGTGGTGGGACGTATGGTCGTCTCCTAAAACGTGGTGTTGCTTTTGGTGCAATGTTCCCAGGTGTACCTGATACAATGCATCAGGCCAATGAATTTATTCCTTTAGATGACGTGCTGAAAGCTGCTGCCATATATGCTGAAGGAATATACGAATTGATCAAGTAAATAATTAATTTTATATACTTGTATGATACTAATATACATTTAGGATGGCTTTTTTTAAAAGATTTATCATCTTTAAAGTATCGTTAATATGTAATCATTTGTAAAAAATAATGTAACCTATACCCCTAATGTTGAAAAACGTTAGGGGTATTTTTATGATTAAATTTCCACTTTAATACAAAATTTAAACCGTTTAAACATAGTTAATGGGAACTAAATTGAAGACGTAAGTTAGTAAACAGTATGGTATCAGTAGAAGCGTATTTTCAGTCTTCGTCACAATATTTGAATTAAAACTTCAAAATATTATGTAAGCGATTAACATGGTGTTATAATAATTCTGGTTCAAAGTTTGTTTTTAGTTTACTATGTATCAGATTATATTCAATTTGTTCGTGGATAGAATGAAAAATAGTCACTTTTATGAGGTGGTCAAATGAAGTTAGTAGTAGATAATGTATCAAGAGGAAGTATTCTAAAAGACGTTTCTTTTTATCTCAATCAAGGAGATAAAATTGCTCTCGTTGGTTTAAATGGATCAGGAAAAACAACCATTCTGAATATTATGATGGAGTTATTAATGCCATCAACGGGGAAAATAATTAAAACTAATGTTAAATTAGCGACTGTTTTTCAAAACAATGTTCTTGATGATGATTTGACCGTTATTCAAAACTTACGTTTCAGAATTAAAAATAAAGAAAAAATAAAAAGTATTCAGGAAAAAATGAAAAACTTGAACATCAATGAGTCCTTAAAGTATTCTAGCTTATCTGGTGGGCAGAAACGTATTGTTAATTATTTAAGAGCGATTGCTGTAGAGCCGAATTGCTTACTATTAGATGAAATGTCAGCTGGAATTGATGTTGATATACGTCAATTAATTTGGAATGATCTTGATGAGTATTTAAAAGAGAATAATTGTGGTGTGTTATTTACTACTCATCTATTAAGCGAATTAGAAAATGCCAATAAAATTATTTTCGTATCAAATGGAACTGTTAAATATTTTGGAGAAATGGTTACATTTATGAATAAAATTTCAAAAGTTAAATTAATTTTGAATAAAACTGAAGATGATAGGTATTTTAATACGTCTGCAGAAGCAGTGAGATTTATTGAAGATAATCATTTGATAAATGAAAACTTTGAAATAAGAAAGGCAACCTATACTGACTTATTTAAAAATATGGAGGAAGGAATTTAAGGATGAATAAACAGTTTATTCAAAGAAACATTCTAATTTTCATAAAAGATAAAGTTGGTATCTTTTTTTCATTTTTAGGTATGGTTATAAGTCTTGTAATTTATATATTTTTTCTTCGCTCTAATTTAGTCGATTCTTTGGCTGGAATTAATCATAGTGAACAGTTTATTGATACATGGATGATTTCTGGGTTGATTTCTATTGTCTCAATGACTAGTACACTAATCGCATTTGGTCAAAAACTGGAAGATAAAAAGAATAAGAGATTAGATGATTTTATTGTTAACAGTCAAATAAAAAGTAGTACAATTAATCAATTGTATACTTTGACGTCAGTCATGGAAGGTATTGTGTCGACATTTATTTTCTCATTAATATGTTATGCGTATCTATCTCTAACTTATCATTATAATGCTTATAATGTAACATTTTTTGTAGTATTTCTATTTAATGTTTTACTAATTGTATTTTCAAGTTTACTGTTTTCATTGGTGACAGATTTTTTAAATACTACGTCTAGTTTTTCATCATTGTCAGCAATTGTTGGTACTATGTCCGGTTTTCTTTCAGGAACTTATATTGTTTATGGGGATCTTCCAGCTTTTATGCAGCATACTTTAAAATTGTGGCCTGGTTATCAAATCGCAGCTATTGCACGCTATGAAAGTATTAAAAATATCAGGATAGGAAATAACTCTATTTTGTTCTCGTCACTAGGAATTAGTTCTGATTTTTTGCAAGCTATACTTATAACGATTATATTTGGAATACTACTAATAATTATTTCAATATTTACAAATGTTTATCATAAAGATTGATTTTAATTTGAAAAAAAGAACCTTATGTTACCTATATGTTAATATCAGTTCTGCTAATTTCAAAGAGTTGATTATAAAGAAAATTAATAAATAGAGGATGAAAACAAATCAAAAAGAGATACTCGAGGGTGGCGATTAAAATATTCGTTCAATGCAACGAAATTTAAATAAAAATTATACAGCTTATTTTGGTATTCTACCTAGCGATGGTATTTATGGAACGAGAAACATATGTTTACACGCTAAAAGAAACAAAATAAATAATTTCTATGTTTCAAATATGTCAACGGGATGGAGTGGAAACTTAGGGTTCCCAATGCCTGAGGGTTGGGACTTTGATCAATTTACTGAATATACGCATGGTGGAGTTGATATTGATCAAGTCTCTTCATCAGGTAAGGATTTAGGCTGTAAGAATTTTGATGTATCGGAGGATATATCTGTAAATAAGGTGACACATCGATTTATTAAATCAGTGCAAATGTTAAATTCTTTTAAAGATATAACATTTGAAATGGGAAAAACATATGGTCCTACGGTTCTTCCAGGGATAGATGCATGGCTTACAGTTAAAGATAGTTGGAGTGTAGAGACAGGAAATTCATCTTCTCCATTTACCATTCACAATGGTAAATGGAGAGTTCTTTTCAAAATGATATAGCTGATATAATGAAGATTAAATATGGTGTTATTAATTATTTAGATACCATGGGAATAGTTAATCGTATTGCGGGTAATCTCCAAAACGGGATGTTAATAATGGGAGTTGCAACAAGGGCAGAAGAACCTTGGCAAATTGGTATGAAGATAACGTATAATGAATCATATACAGAGGGTGATGAAAGTAATAAAATATCAGATACGATTGAAATTTATTATAAGCAACCAGTGGTTAGTCCCATATATCCCGAAGTTTCGTATAATTATGTTTATGATATAGTTAGTGGATTGGAAATTGTCGGAGCATGGATTGTTATTGGTCAGCGGTTATCATGGCTGTAGCGTTTGTTGCTTCTATACCAGAATTATTAGTAGCAGCTCCAGCAGTTGCTGCTTTTGGACTTTTGGTTGATACATTGCCACAAGAATAAAGAATATAGGAGATAATATAGATGGCAATTCCAGCAATGCTAACGGTGTTATTATTTGTGTTTATGATGAATTTATATCTTACTCTTTCTATAGTAAGGATAAAAAAGTCAATAAATAATGGTAATAAAAAGATTGAGAAAGAAAAAGATAGATTAAAAGAATTTAGAGGAGATAAATAATGAGCGAGCCTAATTTATTTATTATTTTATTTGTATTATTTTTAATCTTTATCGTACAATTTGTATATTTTTTAAATATTAAAAATAAATTGCTTGAATTATCGTATGAAATAACTAAAATTAGGGAAGAATTACTAAACATAACAATTGTTAAAGTTTTGAATTTAGAAAAAAAATTAAAAGATAAAGAATAAATGTATGATAAAAAACAAGGTATTCAGATATATTTCTGATCCCCTTGTTTTTTATCTAAAGTAGGTAGACAACAAACTGAATAGTTTAGTGTCTATACTGAGTATGTAGTATAATTACTACGATAAGTTAGTCTTAAAACTTAGACATTAAACAACTACATAAATAAAGCGTAGATATGAATGTGTATCAACGTTATTTAATATATTTTTGAAGGAAAGATAGAAACTGGAATGAGAAAAGCATTAGTTAAACATTTACATTTTAATGATACAGTTGCTTATTGGACAGCACATACGATTGTTTTTATTTACCTGTAAGGAGATGAACTAATGCAAATACAACCTATTTTTTGGGCAATTATCGCGATATTAATAACAGTTTTCTTTCCTTCACGCCAATGGTTAGAACGACATCATTTAGATTATTTTATTCTTGTTACGTACGTAATAATATTAATAGTAATGGTTGTAGCCATACCTTATAGAAAAAGTACTGGCTTGAATGAGATTTATATTGTGAGTGCTTTTATCATCTATGAACTAGGCTATTTATTTATATATAAAAGATTAAAAAAATAAATTAACGTGAGAAAAAATTGTAGAAGAACATTTCTACAATTTTTTATTTGATTAGATAATTTAAAAAGCAAACTCTTTAATAATTAAGGAGTTTGCTTTTTTGTTAAACAGAGTGTATTAAATCAGGTATTGATCTACCATATTTTATTAGCTTGGTATAAATATCAGGGTCTGTATGAGGTAGGTCTTTCCTGTCTGTATATATATAATTACCGAACGGGTCTGTATAGACGATACAATATACACAGTGCCTAGACATGCCCATATCAGGTAACGGATAGCTCATCGTTATTGGTTCACTTGCTAAGGCGAGAATCCTAGGGGTACCAAAATCATTGTGGTTTTTAAAAAACTGCTTAAAATCAGGTAACACGACAGAACTTTCATTCATAGTAGGAATGATGATAACATCATGAATAACATAATTTGAATAGTTTGTAATGGTTACCTGAGGTATCCCTGTTTCAGTAGAGTAAGAACTAGCAGATGCCGTAATACGCGATGATATTTGAATAATATTTTTTTGCCTTTCATATTGTTCTTGACGCTTACTTATTTTATTGCTGTTGTGAGAAAGAAATAGCACTAAATATTGCGGCGGAGGCAGCAAAAATGGCTGGTAAAGTCGCAACGAAAGATTGTAAATAAGTCATAGTATTTTTTCTCCTTTTTAAATAGTATATGAAACATATTCATTTTATTAATTAAAAAATCCAACTCGTAAATAAATACGAATTGGATCAATATATACGGTAAATTAGATGTTAACCACACAAAAACCACATAAAAGTTGGTTAAACGATGGTATATCAATGATAACAATGCGCCTGACAGGAATCGAACCTGCACTTGGAAACCCAAACAGCGATCTGAACGCTGCGCGTCTGCCAGTTCCGCCACAAGCGCAAAATAAATTACTTTGAAAACTCAATAACAGTACCGTAGCCATGTAAAACTAAGAATCTTGGGGCAATCGTTACACGAACAGTTTGTGGTTCGAAATGAACGTTAATAATCCCGTCGCCACCTTTATTAATTGCGCGTTCTGCTAGTTCTGCTTGGACACGATCATATAAGGTATCAAAATCATCTACACGATCAATTTCATCGGCTTCTAGTACAATCTTGGCTGTCGCATTAACGATGCCTTTAATAGCATAAGAACGGTTAACATCTCCGGTTGTTAAGAACATATAAATCACTCCTTGAGTAATAGTTTAAGATAAAAATGCTAGATTGACAAGGATTAAAAAAACTAGCCTCAAGAGTTAGTCTCAACTAGGCTAGTTTTGTAGGTTACATGAAGATACGGTAGTTACGTTTATTAATTGAAATTAATTCTTTAGCCTTACTCTTTGAACTGAATTTAAGTAAATTTTTGATTAAACGTTCTAATTTTTCGTCATCTTTAGAAACTTTTTCAAAAATATCATTGTCAATCTTTATTGTTAGATCTTCCTTTTTGCTTGGAACCTTAAATGTTTTAGAAGTTTCATCGCTTGTGATGAAGTTTTTCTCAAGATCTGCTAATAAATTTTTGCTCATATGTTTTCTTCCTCCAGTTTCTTACTATATTAATCATAACACCTAGATGACTAAAATCATAGGAAATGAAAAAAGATAAAAATGTTATTAAGAGAATTAGATAATAATTTTGCTTTATAAATCTAATTTTGAAAGTATTGCAGGGATGTCGACTCCATCAGGGCTTTTTAAGATTAGCGATTGTTTATCAGTGAAATTAAATTTTTCCAATAATTTTTGATTTACTTCTTCTTGTTCGTATTTCAGCGTTTGTACATTGGTAAACTGTTCAGATTTAAAAGATTTAAGCAGGGCTTTTAATAAATGTGTCGCGATACCTTGTTGTTCTTCGTTTTTCGAAACTAATAATAGACCAATCCAAACGGATTGAACTTCAGGATAATCTGTTAAAAAATCAATCATAGCTACTAATTTATCTGCTTTGAAGAAGCCCAGTGTCCATTTTTGATCACTTTTAACTGACAACGGGATCGAAGTTAAATCAGATTTTATTTCTTCAATGGCTAAATCTTGTTTACCTTGGAGTTTTAGGTAAGTAGATTGACTTTTTTCTAATTCTAACATTTGAGTTAGATCTTTTTCGGTTAACTCTCGAACCACGTAGGGGGCACTAAAAATAGAAATCCTTTTTAATAACATACTGAAAACCTTCTTTATTTCAAATTTTGTAGGTAAAACGCTAACATCTAATACAATTTTAATGATATACTGTAACTACAAATAAAAGATATGGGGTGGCAAATATGGAACAAGAATATAAAAATATTTTAGTCCCAGTTGATGGATCAGATTCAGCTGAAAAAGCATTAAAGCGTGCAGTAGAAAGTGCTAAAGCAAACCATGCACATTTAGATATTTTAAACGTAATTGATACGCGTCAATTTTCTGTAAGTTTTTCAGGAATGATGGATGGGGGCGGTTCAATCGTCTATCAGACTTTTGAAGATACAGAAGCATATATGAATGAATTAAAAGAAGATATTGTAAAAAATGGGTTTACAGATGTTGATATTCATATTCGTTTTGGTAGTCCTAAAACAGTAATTGCCAAAGATTTTATTGAAGATCATCATTCAGATTTAATTATCATGGGTCAATCTGGCTTGAAGGCAGTGGAAAGAATGTTAATGGGTGCAGTTACAAATTACGTTACTCGTTTAGCACCTTGTGATGTCTTAGTTGTTAAATAATAAAGAGGGTTGCGTAATTTAGCAACTCTTTTATTATTTATAGGACTAACTCAGTATAAAGTAAAAATGAATTAAAAAATAGTCATATTAGATTAAAAGAGAGAAGGGGTACTGGTGGAAATAGGTTTATATTTAGTTATGGCAATTTTGATTATTTATAATGTTAAGTTGTCTCTACAATTAACTAAAGTGCGTCAAGCTAATGTTAGAACTGTGGACTCACTAGGTCCTGAAGAGACTAAAATATTAGCAGACTACGCAATTGAGAAACGAAAATGGCAAGTCCTTGGCAATGGAATGTTCTTTTTAGCTCTCGTTTGCGCTTTTATTGGAACAACAATAGAAACGAGTTATTTTGTAACACTTTATGTTGTAACAATGATTGCTGTGAATCGTTCAAGAATAAGAGTCAATAAGCTGTTATTATTAGATAATTAATGTTGCATTAAAAGTCTATATCTTAAATTAAAGAATTCACAAAAGTTAGGTATAAGTAACCTAATTTTTGAGGAACTTAATATTTGGGAAAGGCTTATTTTTTTTAAATGAATAAATGTTGTGACATGTTAGCTGATCTTAGAGAGAATTTCGTATGTGTAGTGGTGCCATCCAGATGACTAACTTTATAAAAAGTAGTTTAGCATGGTAAAACAGATTTTTTAAATTAATGGTTAATAAATAGTAAAGATTCTTACTGAGCATCAATGTTTTTAAGTAACTATGATATTCTAAAATTAAGCGAAATTCCTGGAGGGTTATTGTGAAACGATTTAAATATTATTCAATTTCCTTGTTAAAGGGATTAGCGTCTTTAATTATTCTTTTAGCAATTGGAAATTTGATAGGTCCATCTAATTGGCGGTTATTAATTAATTATTATTTAATTTTGAATTTTTTAACTTTTTATCCATATAATCTCGAGTTAAATGGATTAAATAAAAAATTAGTGCAAAAAGTTAAAATTGACGAGGTAGAGGAACCACACTCTAGACAAGAAATGAATACACGTAAAGTATCAACTGAAAATTTAACGCGCTTATTAATTTATGTCATGCAATTTGCAGGGTTAATCCTAATTGCTCCTGGTCAATTCATGTATTACTATTTAATCAAAAATTGAATTTTAATGATATCTCCACTGTTGATTAGATGACAGTGGGGATATTTTTTTAGAAAATTATTTGACAAAAGAATCAAAAACACATATAGTCATAATATCGTTAATGAGGTTAACGGAACGAATAATCGTTAATGCCATTAACTAAAAAGAGAGGGTGGATAATTTTGTTCAAAGAATTTATGTCAAAGAATAAGAGGTCAGTTGCGTATATCGCAATTGCATGTTTAATTCCAAGTTTAATTGCATATGGAACCTATAAGTTAGTTTCAAGTAAGCAACAAATGGACACAGGAAATTTAAAAGTAGCTATTATAAATAACGATGAAGAAGCATCATTTAATGGAAAATCAATTGACGTTGGTAAGGAAGTTACTAAAATTCTTAAAACCAATAAACAAGCCAAATGGGAGTTTGTTAGCGCAGAAACTGCGAAAAAACATTTAGATTCAGGCGATTATACAATGTCAGTTACATTGCCAAGTAATTTTTCAAAAAACGCAACAACTGCACTTGATGAAACGCCAAAAGTGAGTTTGTTAAAAACAAAACAATCAGATACAAATAACTATGTTTCGCAATTGATTACAAAACAGGTTGCAGAACAATTGAAATCACAAGTTTTAACTAATATCCAAAAAGCGTATGATTCTGCATTACTTGGTTCCGTTAAACAATTAGGTTCAGGTGTTAAAGAAGCCTCAACTGGTGTAAAAACGTTAAATAAAGGAACCGTTAAATTAAAAAATGGTAGTAAAGAAGTTACTAGAAATTTAAATACATTGGCAACAAGTATGGTGACCTTTGATAAAGGTAATCAGACATTAAAAACAGGATTAAATACTTATACAACTGGGGTTGATACTTTAGCTGATGGTGTAAATACCTATACAACTGGTGTAGGTACACTGGTGAATGGTAATAATCAATTAGCCTCAGGAATTAATACACTTGTTGCTAGTGCACCAACCTTATCAAATGGTGTGACTCAATATGTTGATGGGAATAAAACATTAGATGCGGGACTTTCTACGTTGCAAACTGGCGGATCTACATTAGCAGCTGGTGTAGGCACGTTAGCAACTGGTGCAACTACATTAAATTCGAACTCGAATGATTTAAATAATGGTGCGAAAACATTAGCTGCAAGTATGTCAGGTAGCCAATCGTTACCGATGGCGGTAGCAGGTTTAACAGCATATTCAACTGGTATTAAAACTGGTGTAACTCAAATTCAAACAAGATTAAAATCTCGTAGCGAAATTATTAATCATATTCCTGAAATAATTCAACAAATTAAAGATACAAAGCAAGGATCAAAAGAATTAAAAGCTGAACTTGAAGAAATTTCAGGATCAATTGAAACATTACAAGCATTACCTGGATTAGTAACAAAATTGATGGCGGCAGGGGATAAATTAACAACTGTTCAAACTCAAATGAATGCAATTAATTCAGATACAACACAAAAGATGTTTAGTTTGACATTAGCTAAAGGTCAGGCATCGACTTCTAACAAGAAGGTTCGTACGATGATTAATGACTCAACAACAATGAGCCAAAAAGAAAAAGACACTGTTTTACAACAAATCACAAAAACAGATACAGCAATAACAACTGTTGGTACAAATATAACTGGGGTAAGTAAAAATTTAACAGATACAAAAGCGATGTTAGAGGCAGTGATGAGTGATGTAGGTGGCTTAATGGCTGAATTTAAATCAACAATGGGTGATGTAGATCTTAAAGCCATGTTGGAAAAATTTGCTAAAATTTCGACACAAGCAACTGCATTATTGAGTAATACTGATACCTTGACGAGCGATTCAATGATTGGTCTTTTAGGTGATACAAAAGACTTGAGTGATCAAATTGATTCATTAGTGATAGCATCAAATGCTAATGCACAAGTTGCTGGTAAATTAAATGCTAGTGTTAATGGTGCTGGTGTTGATGTTACAAGTGAAAAAACAATTAATGCAACAATTAAGAATTCAATCATGACAGGTAGTATTAACAAATTGTCAGCTGGTATCTTAGGATATACAGCAGGAACAGGACAAGTAACTGATGGTATTAATCAATTAAATAGTAATGTACCAACTTTAATAACAGGTGTTACTGCTTTAAGAGCAGGATCGCAAAAACTTGTTACAGCAGGTGGACAACTTGAGGCAGGAACACAAACGTTAGTTTCAGGTGGTACACAATTGAAAGCAGGATCTGATAAGCTTGTTAGTGGTGGTACACAATTGACAACTGCTAGTACACAATTGACAGATGGAAGTTCGAAATTAAAAGCGGCAAGTACACAATTAACAGATGGTGATACACAATTGGCAGCTGCTAGTCCTCAATTAGTTGATGGCTCACAAAAATTAGCTGATGGGTCTAAACAAGTAACATCAGGATTGGATACAGCTAATGATGGTGTAACATTATTAAATACTAAATTAGCAGCAGGAGCATCACAGGTTGGTAATATCAATTCATCTCCAAAAAATGTGGCTCAATTCGTTGAACCTGTTAAAACAGAAACTGAAAGTGACAATCTCGCTAAAACTTTGAAAAATACATTTGCCCCATTAGTGATTGTTTTATCATTATTTGTCGGTGCAATTGTAACTCAATTAATTTTATTCAGATACCGTAAGAAGAATGAATTATCACAAAACTGGTTACAGAACCTTTTCCTAATGTTATTTATTTCTGTTATTCAAACAGCAGGAGTTCTCTTATTAACATTATTCTTTAGTGTAACAATTGAACATCCAATTAGTTTCGTAATCTTTACGTTCTTATCGGGAATAATCTTTACTCTTTTATGTGTGGTAATTGACGAACTCCTTGGAACAATGGGTATTCTCTTATCTTTAGCATTACTACTCGTACAATTAGTGATTACAGGACAAGTTATTCCAAATACGATGTTATCAAATGCTTATCAAGTATTTGCAGAGTTCTTACCTGTTACACATGTATTAAATGGCTTCACATATGCAATTAATAGCCAAGGTTCTGGTATGATTGGTTCAGTGCTTGCATTACTTGTTACAGCCGTAGTACTGGGTGTGGTTTGGACGTTTGTAAATCGTAAACAATTAACGGTATCAACTGAAAAAGAAAAATAGAGATACAGTTGATTAGATATAGTAATTAACCGCGTTTTATGCTAAATTTAACTGTAGGTAGAACATGCAGAGGAGAATTAGCAATGACAACAACTAAGTTAATGGATGACTATATTAGTATGTATTTAGGAACTTTTAAGAATGTGGAAGGATTCATTTCACAACCTACTAGTGAGTTTAATTTATCTTTTGAACAATTCTTGATTTTAAAAGATATCCATAGCACTGAAGATATAAGCATGGTTGATATCGCTAAAAAAAGAAATGTTTCAAGGAGTGCAATTGCACGCCAATTAAACGTACTAAAACAATTAAGATACATCTATCAAGAACAAGACACAGTTGATAGAAGAAGAATAAACCTACGCTTGTCTGATCAGGGTGCAAAAGTAGAACGAGTTGTGACTGAGTCAATTAAGAAACGGTTTGATACTTGGGTAAATGTTTTAGGTGAAGATAAGGCAGTTCTACTGCTTAGTTTAATGAAAGAATTCGGGCAAAAAATAATGGTAGACAGAAAATAAAATTCTGTGTACCATTTTTTGCTTGAAAGTGTTGTATGCGTTTTCTATAAGTAGTATATTAGTTTAATATACTACTTAAAAAAATAATTGTTTTTTAAGGATTAAATTAATACCAAATGAAATCATTATTGGAGGAAGAATATGACAAAAATTATTGCAATTAACGCAGGTAGTTCAAGTTTAAAATTCCAATTATTTAGCATGCCAGAGGAAACTGTTATTGCTAAAGGATTGATTGAAAGAATTGGACTTAAAGACTCAATTTTAACGATTAAATATGGTAACGGAAAAAAATATGAAGATGTATTAGATATCGACAATCATTCAGTAGGTGTACAGTTATTACTTAAATTATTGCTTCAATTGGATATTATTGCTGATTTTAATGAAATTTCCGGTGTTGGACATCGCGTTGTTGCTGGTGGTGAATATTTCAAAAAATCAACATTAGTAAATGCCGATACAATTGCAAAAATTAATGAATTATCTGAATTAGCACCATTACATAATCCAGCTAATCTTTTAGGTATCCAGGCATTTGAAGAAATCTTACCAGATGCAGTAAGTGTCGCTGTATTTGATACAGCCTTCCATCAGACGATGCCAGAAGAAAGTTACATGTACAGTGTACCTTATGAATGGTATGAAAAATATGCCGCAAGACGTTATGGTGCTCATGGGACAAGCGTTCGTTATGTCGTCTCAGAAGCCGAAAAACTAATTGATAAAGACCCTAAAGAGTTAAAATTAATTACATTACATTTAGGTGCAGGAGCATCAATTACAGCTACAGTTGGTGGTAAATCAATTGATACATCAATGGGCTTTACACCACTTGCTGGAATTACCATGGCAACACGTTCAGGTGATGTAGATGTATCGTTAGTTGCTTACATGATGAGACAATTAAAAATTACTGATATAGATGAAATGATTAATATTTTGAATCGTGAATCTGGGCTAGTTGGTATTTCAGGGATTTCTCCTGATATGCGTGATGTTAAAGCTCAATTAGGAAAAAATCCTCGTGCTGATTTAGCTGTTAAAATCTATGTTCAAAATATTATTAAATATATTGGTCAATACATTGCAGAAATGCAAGGGGTTGATGGTATTATTTTCACTGCTGGTCTTGGTGAGAATGATCGGATTGTACGTCGTCGCGTTATTGAACATTTAGCATATTTAGGTGTTGGCTTTGATGCTGAAAATAACGAAAAAATGGGTGAACAGGTTATGCTTAGCACGCCAGAGTCTGCCGTTAAGATTTTTGCGATACCTACTGATGAAGAATTAGTTATTGCACGCGATGTTCAATCATTAATGTAAAAATAACCATTTAAAATAGTAGCTTAAAATAAGAGGGATATCACATTGTGATGTCTTTTTTATTTTGTAACATAACGGTAATATTTAAAGGGTTAACAAGTTATTAAAAAAGTGTTAAATTAGACATTATAAATTATTATTACTGACAACAAGTTGTTGTCATCATTCGGAGGCGTAACTTAATGAGTAGGTGTAAACTTGATATTATGAGTGAGTATCAAGCAGCGATGCAAAAACTTGCTGATCTTAGAAGTAACATTGGAAACAGACAACAATCATCAATTCGAGATAGCTTTTTCCAAGAGGAAAAATCGCTTGAAAGAGAATGTTCTGAACTGAATATTCTATTAGAAGCTATCGATGTTGCGGAAGATTAATCCTACTTTTTGAGAAATAAAAGTAGTAAAAAACGATTAAATTCATAATTGAATTTAATCGTTTTTTTTGTTCCTATTTAAATTAATTAGTTTGTAGATTCCGAAGAACGAAACGATTAATAAGATGATACCAACTACTGTAGCAAAAATATCAACTGTTGCTGCAACTTCCGCCCAAGCATTCCCAGCAAATGCCCCAAGATAAATGAGGACAGTATTCCAAATTAATGTTCCAAAAAAGGTTAATGGAATAAAAAAACGTAATTTACATTTCGTAATTCCAGCGGGAATAGAAATTAAACTTCGAACAATGGGAACAAAACGGCCTATGAAAATAGCACGATTTTCATATTTTACAAAAAATTCAGTCGCTTTTTCAATATGGATAGGTTTTAGACCAAGCCAAGAACCATACTTACTGGCGAAAAATTGATTTAAACGTTCTGTACTTAAAAAGCGACCGATCGAATATAAGATTAAAGCCCCGATAGTCGCCCCAATAGTGGCAGAAATAATTAAACCAATTGGTGTAAGAGAACTTGAGAGCGTCATAAAACCTGCAAATGTTAAAATGATTTCAGAAGGAATTGGTGGGAAAATGTTTTCAATGGTGATCAGTAACGCAACACCTAGATAGCCATGTTGGCCGATTAAGTCAATTATGGTTTCTTGCATTTAGGCACCCCTTTTATTTAATAATTAAAGCATATCATGAGCCAAAGAAATAAAGTAATGAAAAAGGATTAGCTTAATAAAAATTAAATAATTTTCGTATTCAGAGTTAAATTTGGTACAATTGAAGAAAGAATAAGACGATTTAAGGTGGTAAAAATGAAAATTGAAGAATTACACAAGGTAGAATTAGATTTAATCCGGGAAGTCGTTGAAATTTGTCAAAAAAATAATATAAAGTATTTTATGATTGGTGGCAGTTTATTAGGTGCGGTCAGACATCAAGGGTTTATTCCATGGGATGATGATGTCGATATTGGAATGGTAAGGGATGACTACGATCGATTCTTACAAATCGCTCCCCAAGAGATTAGCCAGCCTTATTATTTTCTACAAACTGATCAAAGTGATCCAAACTATGCATTTGGATATGCAAAACTACTTGATGAATCTATTCATGTTGAAGAGAAAAGAAATATTAATGACGCTAGAAAAGGTGTTTTTGTAGATATTTTTCCTTTTGATAAAGTCCCAACAGGTGATGTCGAACGATCTATTCAACAATCAAAATATCGATATCTTAACGCGAAAATTCTTTTATTGAGCAATTATCGTTTAATGGATACTGAAATTAACGCAAAGATTAGAAAATTACAACCTGATCAAAGTCGTAAAACCAAAGAGTATAAAGAAAAAAGAGACGAACTAGTAAGAACCTATAATCAAGATGACACCATTTCAGAATATAAAAATTTAGCTTCACAATACTCATATGAAAAAGAATTACTATCAGAAAAGGAATTAGCAGCCGTGATTCAAGTTCCTTTTGAGAACCTTACGGTAACTATTTTAAGGGCATATGATGCAATTTTAAGCCGTTTATATGGTGATTATTTACAATTACCGCCTGAAAGTAAACAGATTGAAAAGCATATTGAAAAAGTGACTATTTTAGATCGAAATGATTTTACTTTTGATAATGAAATTGATTGATTTTATGACGTAAATGAGATACGTTTAAAGATGACAAATGGAGGTGCTTTCATATGGATAGAAAATCAATTATTGACGAGCGGTTGCTTAACCGGGAATTTACAATTGACAGTAAAAATATTCATGGCACGGTCGAGTTTTTTGGTATCTACTATCATTATTTTAGTGATGAAACATTAGTAAGTGGAGATGTTGTTCGAATCATTAAAACACATGTTGAAGGGTTAGACGTTAAAAAAATATAAAGGTGGTTAAATTATTATGTTGGGACTTTTAGTCGTTATTATTATTGTTATATTATTGGTCATGATTTTACCAGCAACTATCCGAATTATTAGACAACCGCATCAAGGTGTTGTTATAACTTTAGGAAAATATGAAACAACATTAGCTCCAGGCTTACATTTTATTAAACCATTTATTTCTTCAGTAATTCGTGTTAGTACGGCACAACAACCTTTAGATCTTGATAAACAAGTTGTGATTACAAAAGATAATGCTGAAATTGAAGTTAAAATTTCATTGAAGTATCACGTTACTGACATCCAAGATTTTGTGTTTAAAAATGAAGACTCTGTTCGTAG
Organism: Dellaglioa sp. CoH-57-MRSF-21; assembly: GCF_056781915.1. The sequence continues at coordinate 26,251 of NZ_JBXAXU010000002.1, forward strand.
TATGATTCAAGATACACGTGCCTCTTTGCGTGGCATCATTGGTAATAAAATGTTAGATGAAGTTTTGAATGGAACGCAAGAAATTAATCGCGGTTTGTTTGGCGAAATTTCTAATGTGACAGCTGGTTATGGATTAAATGTTGATCGAATTAATATTGATACAGTAAAACCTTCAGTTGAAATTCAAGATTCAATGAATAAGTTATTGAAAGCCGCTAGAAATCGTGATGCTACTGTTGCTGAAGCAGAAGGTTACAGTAAATCAGTTGCACTAAAAAATAAAGCTGATAATGATGCATGGGTTAATTCAGCCCAAGCAAAGGCTGAAGCAGTTAAAAAGACGGCCGATGCTGAAGCATACCGAATAGATGCAGTTAATTTATCATTAAATAAAGTTGGTAATGGTTATTTTGTTAGCCAAAATATTGAGGCTTTTAAAGAATTGGCCAAGAGTGACGCAAATACAGTTGTTATGCCAAGTAATGCGATAGATAGCTTAGGTCAAATTCCAGCAATTAATGCATTATTAAAACCAGAAGCTAAATAAAACTTTCAAGAGGTTATTCCTTGGAAGTTTTTTTACTAGGAATGAGAGTGGTTAATTTGAAAATTATTATTGATGGGGATGCGTCTCCTGTGAAAAATGAAGTTATAGCTGAAGCCGAACTACGGAATATCAGTGTGTTGCTAATTACAAGTACGCCACATTTCTCAACTAAAAAGTATCCTGAAAATGTTTCGGTTAGCTATGTTGATCAAGGTCCAGATGCGGCAGATTATAGAATTGTAAAGTTAGCTGAAAAATCAGATGTTGTGATTACACAAGATTACGGACTAGCTTCTCTTTTATTACCAAAAGGTGTGATTGTGATGCATCATAAAGGATTTGAATATACAGATACCAATATCGATAGTATGTTGGATTCAAGATATTTAAGTGCAATGGCAAGGAAATCAGGTCAACGTACGAAGGGTCCAAGCGCCTTTTCAAACCAGGATAGGGCTAACTTTAAAAAAGCATTTATTTTATTATTGAATGAAAAAGGAATTAAATAAATATAAAGAAAAGAAGGGTCTTATTTGCGATCGTTAACATCGGGTAATCCAGCAAAATTAATTTTTATGTTTACTATACCATTATTGGTTGGTAATTTATTTCAACAATTATATAGTATTTCTGATACGTTGATTGTTGGACAAACTTTAGGCGTGGATGCACTAGCTGCAGTTGGTTCGACCGGGAGTATTCAATTTTTGATTATTGGATTTGCACAAGGGTTAACTGCAGGTTTATCTATTATTACGGCACAACGATTTGGGGCAAAAGATTATCGTGGTGTTAGAAAAAGCTTTGCAGTGGGACTTTTGATTAGTCTAATTGCAACGGTAATTTTAACAGCGGTTAGTTTGTTTTTTGTAAAAGATATTTTAACACTTATGAAGACACCACCAGAAATATTTGATGATGCACAAACTTTTATTAGTATCATTTTTGGTGGAATATTTGCTTCAATGGCATTTAATATTTTATCTAATATTATTAGGGCGCTAGGGGATAGTCGCACGCCATTATACTTTTTAATTTTTGCCAGCATTATTAATGTTGGTTTAGAATTATTATTTATTTTGGTATTTCATTGGGGAGTTGCTGGCGCTGGTATTGCAACTATTATTGCGCAATCATGTTCCGTTGTATTCTGTTTAATTTACATTTATCGAAAAATTCCCGTCTTACATATTGGTCGACACCATTTTAGAGAAATCACGATGAAAGATGTTAACCAACACCTTTATGTGGCTCTACCAATGGCCTTTCAAGCTTCAATAATTGCGATTGGTGCAATTATGCTACAGTCAGCTTTAAACGGTTTAGGAACGACAGCAGTTGCCAGTACCACGGCAGCGTCTAAGATTGATCAATTATCAACACAACCAATGATGTCATTTGGAATTGGGATGGCAACTTTTACTGCCCAAAATTATGGCGCAAAAAAATATGGTCGTGTTTTAGATGGTGTAAAAAAGTGTCTATTAATGTCTGGAACATTCAGTATCGTTGCAAGTCTTTTAGTTATTTTATTTGGACAACAATTAGTTACACTGTTTGTTGGAAATAATGCACCAAAAGTTGTTGCATTATCGCAGGTTTATTTTAATATTAATGGGTCATTTTACTTACTTTTGTCAGTACTGTTTGTCATTAGATACACGTTACAGGGACTGGGACAAAGCATCGTACCAACAGTTGCTGGAGTTGTAGAATTACTGATGAGATCATTTGCAGCTATCTTTTTAGCTGGTGCTTTTGGGTATGCAGGAGCTTGTTTTGCAAATCCATTAGCCTGGGGTGGGTCATGTATTGTACTGATTTATTCATATATGAAGGCTGTACAAAATTTGAGACGTTTAGATTTTGAACAAAAGGCTGAAAATAAACATGCTTAATTAGTTATGACAAAAGTACGGAAATATGCTATACTAATCAACGTTCTGCGGGCGTAGTTTAGTGGTAAAATTCCAGCTTCCCAAGCTGATGTCGCGAGTTCGATTCTCGTCGCCCGCTTAAAAATGAATAAGATAATTATATTGAAACCAAGATATTTAATCTTGGTTTTTTTTTGTAAATTTTAACTGACTAAATAGAATATAATTAGTCAAAATGATTGCAATTAAGCGTTATTTTTGCTAAGTTTAGTAACTGATATTAGTTTTTTTGTATAAAAAAACATGGAACTGGACAGAATTGAGGGGGAAAAAAGTGGATATTTTATTAAAACATGCTAAAAAGTATCGGGTAGATATTTTTTGGGCAGTCGTCATGGTGGTTATCATGGCAATTTCAACATTGTGGCAACCTAAATTGTTACAAAAAGTAATTGATGCTATTTTAAAGGACCAGGGTGATAAAATCACGACACTTGGTTTGTACTTGATTGGAGTTGCTGTTATTGGATTGTTGGCAGGTGTTGTGAATACAATTCTATCAGCAAAAGTAGCACAATCAATGAGTGCAGATATTCGTGAAACTGCTTTTAGAAAGATTCAAACATTTTCTTTCAGTAATATTGAACGATTCCAAGCAGGGAATATTGTGGTTCGTTTAACCAATGATATTACCCAAATTCAAACGTTAATTATGACAATTTTACAGACATTAATTCGAGTGCCCATTTTATTTATCGGTGCATTCATTTTAGCTATGAATACAATTGCGGATTTATGGTGGATTATTGTTATTTTAATTGTCTGCGTGTTAGGTATTTCAATGTTAACTTTCGGTCGCATGGGACGCCATTTTGGGTTAATGCAAGGCTTAATTGATCGAGTAAATGAGTTAGCCAAAGAAAACTTGATGGGTGTGCGTGTTGTTAAGTCATTTAATCAAGAAAAAAATGAAGAAAAACGTTTCGATAAGGTTTCAGATGATTTAAATGCACAAAATATCTATGTTGGAACTCTATTTGCTGTTTTAATTCCAGCATTTACATTAATTGGAAATATGGCTGTCGTTGCCGCAATTTATTTTGTAGGTGATTTAGCTAAAGCAGATCCAAGTACAGTTACAGCTATTACTTCGTTTGTTAATTATTTAATGCAAATCATGTTTGCCATTATTATTGGTGGAATGATGATGACGTTTAGTGCTCGTGCAATGGTTTCAATTAAACGACTACGCGAAATTTTAGATGAAGAACCAGATATTTATTACCAAGATGTTCCAGAGGAAGATTTATCGGGATCTGTTAGTTTTGAAGATGTCTCATTCTCATATGAAGGCGATGATAAACCAACACTTAAACATGTTAGTTTTGATGTTAAACCTGGAGAAATGATAGGAATTGTTGGTGCAACTGGTTCAGGTAAATCAACTTTAGCCCAAATGATTCCACGATTATTTGATCCCCAAGAAGGAATGATCAAAGTTGGTGGTGAGAATTTAAAGGATGTTAATGAAAAATCGCTTCGTAAAACAGTAGCATTTGTTTTACAAAAGGCTATCCTATTTTCTGGCACAATCGCAGACAACTTACGTCAAGGTAAAGAAGATGCCAACGAGAAAGATATGGATATGGCCAGTCAAATCGCTCAGGCATCAGAATTTATTAATCGATTACCAGAACGTTATGATGCAGAGGTTGAAGAACGTTCAGCTAACTTCTCAGGTGGTCAAAAACAACGTTTATCAATTACGCGTGGTGTTATTGGTAAACCTAAAATCTTAATTTTAGATGATTCAACATCAGCACTTGATGCTCAATCAGAAAAATTAGTCCAAAAAGCATTAAATAATGAATTGAAAGAGACAACAACATTTGTTATTGCCGAAAAAATCTCATCTGTGATTAATGCGGATCGTATTTTTGTTATGGATGACGGTAAATTAGTTGGCGAGGGGACACATAAAGATCTCGTTGAAAATAGTCAAATTTATCAAGAAATTTATAACACTCAAAAAGGAAAGGAGACTGTCTAATGAAAGATATGAATAGATCGATGGCATTCTTCTTCCACTACTTGAAAAGCTATAAATTAGGTTTTACAGTTATGACTGTTGCAATTATTGCATCGACATACTTCCAGGTAAAAGCACCTGTGTATATGGGAAAAGCAATTACGGCATTGGCAGACTACGTAATTGGTTTAACAAAAGGAGTGAGTGATAAAGGAAATTTTGTTAGCTCATTGTGGATGTTATTCTTATTTTATATTTTTTCAATTGTAGCAATGTTTTTCTCAAATATTATTGTCACGTTCATTACAGGAAACTCGACAAATAGAATGCGAAAAGGGCTATTTGGAAAATTACAAAAAATGACAATTCGATTCTTTGATTCACATAAAGATGGGGATATTTTAAGTCGTTTTACAAGTGATTTGGATAATATTTCGAACGCAATGAATCAAGCCTTAGGACAAATTATGAGTAATATTGCTCTAATGATTGGGATTATCATTATGATGTTTCAACAGAATGTTCAGCTTGCCTGGGTTACGATTGCTTCAACGCCTATCGCGTTACTTCTTGCGGTCATTTTAATTTCTAAAACACGTAAGTATGTTGATATACAACAAAAAGAAGTTGGAAAATTAAATGGCTATATTAATGAAAAAATTAGTGGTCAAAAAATTGTAATTACTAACGGGCTTCAAAAAGAAGCTATTGATGGTTTCTTGCCATATAACGAAAATGTTCGTAAAGCAACGTTTAAAGGACAAGTCTATTCAGGGATGCTTTTCCCAGTTATGAATGGCCTCTCGTTGGTTAATACAGCCATTGTTATCTTCTTTGGTAGCTGGTTAGCACTGAACGGTGATATGGGCCGTACAACGGCTTTAGGACTAGTTGTCGTGTTTGTTCAATACTCACAACAATTTTACCAACCAATATCACAAATTTCTTCATTGTATAGTATGTTCCAACTTGCTATTACAGGTGCTAGTCGACTGAATGAAATGTTTGATGAACCAGATGAGGTCAACTCAACTGATAAGCAAAAATTAACGGGTCTAACAAATGGTGTTAAGTTAAGAAATGTTAATTTTGGTTATAATGCTAATAAAGAAATTTTACATGATGTATCAATTAATGTTGATAAAGGTGAAATGGTAGCTTTAGTCGGACCAACTGGTTCAGGTAAAACAACAATTATGAATTTATTGAATCGATTCTATGATGTTACAGGTGGTTCAGTTGAATTTGATGGCGTAAATGTTAAGGATCTTGAACTTCAAAGTCTTCGTGATCATGTTGGGATAGTTCTTCAAGAAAGTGTATTATTCTCAGGAACAATTCGTGATAATATTGTCTTTGGTAAACCTGAAGCATCAGATGAAGATATGATTTCTGCCGCTAAGCAAGCTAATATTCATGATTTTATTATGAGTCAAGAAAATGGCTATGACACGACAGTATCGGATGAAAACTCTGTGTTTTCAACTGGCCAAAAACAATTAATTAGTATCGCAAGAACAATTTTAACTAATCCTACGTTATTAATTTTGGATGAAGCGACTTCTAATGTTGATACAGTGACAGAAGCTAAAATTCAAAAAGCAATGGATACAGTTATTCAAGGGCGTACTAGTTTTGTAATCGCACATCGCTTGAAAACAATATTAGATGCTGATAAAATTGTTGTTCTGAAGGACGGTAAGGTTATTGAACAAGGTAACCATCAAGAATTATTGGATCAAAAAGGATTCTATTCTGAACTTTATAATAATCAATTTGTATTTGAATAAAACAGTGAAAAAATCTTTCAAGAATACTTTATATAAAGTATTCTTGAAAGATTTTTTATTTTAAATTAAGATATAAAGTAACAAAAAAAACAAAAAATAAATATATTTAATTGTAATTTTATATCATTCAAGGTATGATGTAACCAGTTAATGATAACGCTTTCTTTTATGAATGGAGGAGATATTATGTTGGGTTTTTCAATTTATTTAGGTGATAAGATTGACGATGATACAAAAAAATATATTGAAGTAATGCGTAAATCAGGATTTAAGGGTATTTTTACTTCATTACATATTCCTGAAGAAGATAGAAAAAAAACTATTGATGAATTAAAAACTTTGGGGAATTTATGTCTTGAAAATAACTTGAAATTAATGGTTGATATTTCAGAAAAAAGTTTAAAATTATTGGAATTTGATTTGAAAACTGCTGGAATTACTGGTTTAAGAATTGATTATGGGATTAGTATGGAAAAAATAGCTGAATTATCAAATAATATAGATATTGGATTAAATGCTAGTACGATTTCAGAGCTGGATATTAAGCAACTAGTTGATAATCATGCAAATTTTAAGAATATTGAAGCATGGCATAATTATTATCCTCGACCAGATACGGGATTAGATGACGAATGGTTAAAAAATAAGAATCATTGGTTAAAAAAATCAGGATTTACTACGATGGCGTTTGTGGCAGGAGATAAAATATTTAGAGGGCCAATTGGAAAGGGATTACCAACATTAGAAAAACATCGAAATTACAATGTATTGGCTGCAATGATAGATTTAATTGAGAATAATTATACTGATGACGTTTATATCGGTGATCCGCGAGTTTCACAAAGAACAATTAGTAAGATAGTTAACTATTTTACTAATCAAAGTATAGAAATAGATATTGAAAGTAGTTCGCATGAACTTGATAATATAGCATGGCATAATCGTGCTGACGTGGCTAGGGATGTTGTAAGGTTAGAAGAAAGTCGGATAAGAAATCAATTCACTATTGAACCAATAAATAATGAAGATGCTCGAACGAGAGGTACTATAACGCAAGATAATATGTTATATGGGAGATATACTGGAGAAATACAGATAGTGAAAAATAATTTACCAATTGATAAAAAAGTAAACCAAATTGGTACAGTTAAAAGGACAGACTTGGATTTAATTGACTATATAGGAGCAAAACAAAAAATAATATTTAATAATACAATTATAAAAGAGGGATAAAATATGGATATTACAAAATTAGTAACGGAAACTAGAAATGAACAAACTATGAATTTAGATGAGTTAAAATGTTCTGAAGTTGCAAGAATAATGAATGAAGCCGATATGACAGTTCCTAAAAGCGTAGAAAAAGAGTTATCGCAAATTAATGAAGCAGTTAGTAAAATTATTGAATCATTTAATAGTGGAGGCCGTTTAATTTATATGGGTGCAGGAACTAGTGGTAGATTAGGTGTCTTAGATGCTGCTGAATGTGTACCAACATTTGGAACAAATCCTAGCATGGTGCAAGGATTGATTGCTGGTGGTATGAAAGCAATGACTGTGGCAGTTGAAGGTGCCGAAGATTCAAACGAATTGGGTAAGTTGGATTTGGAAAATATTTGTTTAACAAAATTAGATACAGTAGTTGGAATTGCAGCAAGTGGTAGAACACCATATGTTATTGGGGGTCTTGACTACGCTAAACATCTTGGTGCGAACACAATAAGTCTGGCTTGCAATAAGGAATCAATTATTGGACGGCATGCTGATACGGCTATTGAGATTGAAGTGGGACCAGAGATATTGACTGGGTCTACTCGTTTAAAATCAGGAACGGCACAAAAATTAGTATTAAATATGTTGTCGACAATTTCGATGATTGGAATTGGAAAAATATATAAAAATTTAATGGTCGATGTTAGACCAACGAATGAAAAATTAGTTGAAAGATCAAAGCATATTATTATGGATGCAACTGGAGTAAGTTATGAACAAGCAAAATTAACATTTGAATTAGCTGAACATGATGTCAAACTTGCAATAGTTATGATTCTAACGGATAACGATTTGAATCAAGCTAAAGAAAAATTAAAGAAGGCTCATGGTTTTGTTAGGGAAGCAATCAAATAAAATATTTGGAGGGGTTAAATTATGGCAGACAAAAAAATCGAAAAAATTGCAAATGAAATTTATGATAATGTAGGGGGGCCAGACAATGTTGAAAAATTAATTCATTGTATGACTCGAGTTAGGATGACAATTAGGGATGAAGATAAAGTAGATATTGAAAAATTGAAAAATATCGATGGTGTCATGGGTGTTGTTGAAGATGATACTTTGCAAGTGGTAGTTGGACCTGGTACAGTCAACAAAGTTGCAGATGAAATGGTAAGACAAGTAGGGGTTAAATTAGGCGAACCTTTCCCTTTGAAGAACGTAGTACAATCAACTCAAATGACTGATAAAGAATTGGTTGAGAGCAAAGCTGCTAAAGTAAAAGCAGAACATAAAGCTAAACAAAAGCAAACGCCAATAAAAAAGGTGCTTAAAGCAATTTCAAATATCTTTGTTCCACTAATTCCTGTATTTGTTGGAGCAGGATTGATTGGTGGATTGGCTGCTGTCCTTGGAAATATGATGGTTGCAGGGGATTTAAGTTCGAGCTGGACAGATTTTATTGCAGTTTTAAATGTTATTAAAAATGGTGTTTTCAGTTATTTAGTTATCTATGTAGGGATAAATAGTGCCAGTGAATTTGGTGCCACTCCAGGACTTGGTGGTGTTATCGGCGCTGTCACTTTGCTGAGTGGGGTAACCCCTGAAGCACCTCTCCATAATATCTTTAACGGTCAGGCACTAAGTGCTGGACAGGGTGGAATTATTGGTGTTATTTTTGCAGTGTGGGTATTAGCTATTTTAGAAAAAAGATTGCATAAATGGATTCCGGATTCTTTAGATATTATTATAACACCGACAATATCATTATTTGTTATTGGAATGATGACAATTTTCTTAGTAATGCCAGTTGCTGGGGTTGTTTCGAATTCTTTAGTTACATCAATTAACTGGGTCTTAGAAGTTGGTGGTGCATTTTCTGGTTTTGTTTTAGGGACTTTTTTCTTACCAATGGTAATGTTAGGATTACATCAAATTTTAACACCTATTCATCTTGAAATGATTGCTAAGTCTGGATCAACATTATTATTGCCAATTTTAGCAATGGCAGGAGCTGGACAAGTAGGGGCAGCAATTGCATTATGGGTTCGTTGTCGTAAAAATAAAAAATTAACAAATTTAATTAAAGGCGCTCTACCAGTCGGATTTCTAGGAATTGGGGAACCATTAATTTATGGGGTTATACTACCTTTAGGACGACCAATGATTACTGCTTGTCTTGGTGGCGGAATCGGTGGAGCGGTGATTGGTGGGATTGGTCATATTGGATCTATTGCAATAGGACCTTCTGGGGTAGCATTGATACCTTTAATAAGTAATGGACACTGGATTGGGTATATTCTTGGATTGCTTGCGGCATATGCGGGCGGATTTATTTTAACATTCTTTTTTGGTATTCCAAAAGATGCTATGATTGAGACAGAAGCATAAGACATACCATAAAAAGAGGTAAGAAGTATGGGTAATTATTTGTACACAATACAAGCAAATATGGATAAATACACAAAGGTAGAGCGAAAAATAGCACGGTTTATTTTAGAGCACCCTCAGAAAGTAATAAGAATGAGTACACAGAGTATGGCAGAGGTGGTAGGTGTCAGCACTGCAGCAATAACGCGATTTGGAAAAAGTATTAGTGATACTGGTTTTCCAGGATTAAAATTAGAATTATCAGCAGAAATCCAAGATGATAAATCAATGCTCGAGGAAATTAATCCTAAAGATGATTTAGTGACGACACAACAAAAATTAACCATGCGGATACAACATACGATTGAGGAATCAAATAAAACATTAGATGAGGAAGTCGTTAATGCTGCGAAGGTTATTGCAGAGTCAAAAATAATCTATGCGTATGGAATTGGAGCATCAGAAATTGTAGCTAAAGATTTCCAACAAAAATTTATTCGAGTTGGTAAGTCTGTTATAGAAACACTTGATACACATCTAATTGCCGTTGGATTATCGCAACTAAAAGAAGGAACAACTTTATTCTTGATATCAAATTCAGGGGAAAATACGGATGCAATTAAGTTAGCAAATCTTGCAAATCGACAAAAAATAAAAGTTATCGTTTTAACACATAATAAAAAAAGTACATTGGCCAAATTAGCTAATATTATTTTAGAACATGACGATAGTGAAGAAAATAAAAAATTCAGAAGTGCAGCGACTACTTCTTTAATTGCTCAATTATATGCAGTCGATCTTGTGTATTATTCTTTTGTATCAATTCATTTTGATGATAATGTTACAAGATTGACAGATTCAAGGGATGTCGTAAAGAAATATTTCACCAAAAGCAAACCTAAATTCTAAAAACACTATCTTTTATAATATTAATTTGTTACAATCAAACTATAAATTCGATGATAAAAGCTAGTAAACTAATTAATTTTAAAGCAAGTCTAGGTTGATGGAAGCTAGATAAAAGCGTTAGTTGAATCGTACTTTTTAGAAATAACTGAATATTTTGAGTGGATATTAATCAATTAGAGTGGTACCGCGGGAATTCTCGTCTCTTACATAATTATTTGTAAGGGGCTTTTTTTATACAATTTTAGGAGGAATGGATAATGAATTATAAACAACAAGTTGCACAAGCATTGGTTGCTATCGTTGATGGAAACCTTACTGAAGAAGAAATTATTGCCAAAATTGAAATACCAAAAAGTTCTGATATGGGGGATTATGCATTTCCAGCTTTTGCATTAGCTAAAGCATTTAGAAAAGCACCTCAGATGATTGCTAAAGACTTAGTAGAGAAAATTGATCAAAGTCAATTTGAGTCAGTTGCTGCAGTTGGGCCATATGTTAACTTTTTCTTGAATAAGGCTGCATTTAGTCAAGATATTATTGAACAAGTGCTTTCAAATGGCAGTGAGTATGGCGCATCTGATATTGGTCATGATGGTAACGTACCAATTGATATGTCATCACCCAATATTGCTAAACCTATTTCAATGGGACATTTACGTTCAACTGTGATTGGTAATTCAATTGCAAACATCTTGGCTAAAATTAATTATAATCCAATTAAAATTAATCATTTAGGCGATTGGGGAACTCAATTTGGTAAGTTAATTACTGCTTATAAATTATGGGGTAGTGAAGCAGAAGTTAAAGCTGATCCTATCAATAAATTACTTGAATACTACGTTCGTTTCCATAAAGAAGCAGAAGAAAATCCAGAGTTAGATGTTGCAGCTCGTGCATGGTTTAAAAAGCTCGAGGATGGCGATGAAGAAGCAATCGAACTTTGGACTTGGTTCCGTGCAGAATCATTATCAGCTTTCAATAAAATTTATGATATGCTGGGTGTCCAATTTGATTCATTTAAAGGGGAAGCCTTTTATAATGATAAAATGGGCGAAGTTGTGACAATGTTAAAAGATAAAAATTTGTTAAAAGAAAGCCAAGGCGCAGAAATTGTTGATCTTGAAAAATACGATTTAAACCCTGCCTTGATTCAAAAAACAGATGGGGCAACTTTATATATTACTCGTGATTTAGCTGCTGCTATTTACCGTAAACGGACGTATAATTTTGTACAGTCATTGTATGTTGTCGGAAATGAACAAGCTAACCATTTTAGACAATTAAAGGCTGTGTTAAAGGAAATGGGTAATGATTGGTCAGATGATATGCACCACATTCCATTTGGCTTAATCACACAAGGTGGTAAGAAATTATCGACTCGTTCAGGACGTGTTATTTTACTTGAAGAAGTTTTAGATGATGCTACAAGCCTTGCTAAAAAACAAATTCAAGATAAAAATCCTGACCTACCAAATGCTGAACAAGTTGCTAAAGATGTTGGTGTTGGGGCTGTTATTTTCCATGATTTAAAGAATGAACGTATGAATAATTTTGATTTTGTTTTAGAAGAAGTTGTTCGTTTTGAAGGTGAAACAGGTCCCTATGTCCAATATTCAAATGCTAGAGCACAAAGTATTATTCGTAAAGCGGGTGATGTTTCAATTAGTGAAAGTAACAATGAACTTTCTGATCCTGCTGCATGGGATACAATTAAGTTACTTGGTGACTTCCCTAAAATAATTAAACGTGCAGCTAAAGAATATGAACCATCAGTAATTGCTAAATACGCTATTCATTTATCAAGAGCATTTAATAAATACTATGCAAATTCAAAGATATTAGTTGAAGATGATCAAAAATTAGCTCGTTTAGCACTCGTTCAAAGTGTGAGCGTCGTTTTAACAGAATCATTAAGATTATTAGGCGTAAATGCACCAAAAGAAATGTAATTAATAAAAAAGTTGACTTAATTGTTAACTTTTTTATTTTATCTAAATATTGTTAGATGTACTTTTTAACGATGATTGTGCGTTTGAACACAAAATGGATGTGCGAATACGACCAGTTTATTTTTATCATTTTGGTACTGTTAGATTAATGATTTAGAGCTATCAGTGAATCAAAAAAATAAACCAGGGTCTCCAAAATCCGAAAAAATAAATCGACATTCTATATTTAATCTGATAGTGTTGATAGTTATATATCATAAATATAGGTATTAAGGGAGTAAAGGGATGATTACAGAAAAAGAAAGACAAAGGTATCGATCAGAATTTTCTGACCATGAGTTGTTTGGTTGTTTAAGTGAGGATGAACAAGGAGCTTGTTTTGAACAAATTACATTTAAAAGATTTCTAAAAGGAAATACTATTTTTGATATGAATGATAAACGTGATTTTATTTATGTTGTCTTGGATGGATTAGTTAAAATTGAACGTGGTGATCGAGCTGGTATTTTTCAAAATTATATGTATGTTACATCGAAACAAATATTTCCAATTGGTGGAATGTTACAGAGTGAATATTATACTGTTTCAAGTCGTGCTGCTACACTAGCGACGGTCGCTAAGATTCCTGTTGAACTTATTGAGAATTTAATCAAAACACATTATGAAGTTTCTGCGTACTTATTTGGGCAAATTGATAATATTTTAAATTGTTCAGAAGTGTTAAGGTTAAGAACCGTATGTAGTAATACAACAACCCGGATAACACAAGTGTTACAGTATTTAAGTGAGAATCTAGCCGATAAACATGGTGAGAATAGTCTGCGAATCCCATATGTGATTACACATGAAGATATTGCGACGATTAGTGGAACGCGGCGTGAAACCGTTGGACGAGTTATTCAGAAATTAGTGTTAGATGGTTATATTATTAGAGATTCAGGTATGCTTATATTTGAATCAAAATTCAATAAAATGAATAAAATCGTCCTAAATTAAGCGTATTATTTCAGTATTCATATTTCTTTTGCTATACTAAGAATAAATACTCATTCAAAGAGGGATTCTTATGAAGAAAGAGATACGTCAAGCTAAAATTGAACAGTTAATTAATAAAAAAGTAATTGCAACGCAGGATGATTTGATTTCAGAATTGGAACATGTGAATATTAAGGCGACTCAAGCGACTATTTCTAGAGATATTCGTGAAATGAAAATTGTTAAAGCTCAAGATGAACAAGGTGATTTGAGATACGCAATTTTTAAGTCAGGTAATTTAAGTGAAGAAGTTCATTTATTTGAAATTATTTTTGAAGTCGTTACTAATATTACTAAAATCCAATTTATGAATGTTGTTAAAACGATTCCAAGTAACGGTAATTTACTGGCAGCAATTATCGATGATTTTGGCTTCCCGGATATTGTTGGAACTGTTGCGGGACATGATACAATTATGATTATTAGTTCAGATGAGCAGGCCGCACAACGTGTCTATGATATTTTTACTGAACACGCAAATCCAGATAATTTAATTTAAAATACTGTGAGACTAAGGAGTAGATAACATCTACATTTCTTAGTCTTTTTTTAAATATTTAAAAATATCATAATAAAAAGGCTAATTTACTTTTTATAATATTGCTATGGTAAAATAATAAATGATATTAAGATTAAATATGGGGACAACTAATGAAAAATGAAAATAAAAGAACTAAAAATGAAAATTGGTTTGTAATACATCTAATTCAATTTAAAAATTGGTTTCGACAGGGATGGAAATTTGTGCATGGTTGGAAATGGTTGACTATTTTTATTTTAGCAATTATTTTAGGTTCGAGTGCGTATTTAACTTATGTAGCCAAAACAACAAATGTTAGTGGGTTAAAAGCTGCTTTACAACAATCAACTGAGGTTTTTGATAAAGATGGCGATAAAGCAGGATCGTTATACTCTCAAAAGGGTACTTACGTTTCATTAAATAAGATTTCACCCAATATTCAAAATGCTGTACTGTCATCAGAAGATCGTAATTTTTATCATGAATATGGATTTTCAATCAAAGGGATGGCACGTTCTGTGGTTTCATTGGTTAAAAATCGATTAACTGGAAGTAGTGCAATTAGTGGTGGCGGAAGTACTATAACGCAACAACTTGTTAAAAATGCATTCTTGTCACAGGAGCAAACTTATAGTCGTAAGGCTAAAGAAATATTTATTTCAATTGAAACGGAAAAAGTATATTCAAAAAAAGACATTCTAACGATGTACTTAAATAATGCATATTTTGGTAATGGCGTTTGGGGTGTTCAAGATGCCTCTAAAAAATATTTTGGAAAAAGTGCTTCAGATTTAACTGTTAGTGAGGCTGCAGTTATTGCGGGTATGTTAACATCGCCAGGGGCATATAATCCGATAGATCATCCTGTTGCAGCTAAACAAAGGCGTAATGTTGTTCTGAATGTTATGTATGAAAATAAAAAAATCTCTAGTGCAGAATTATCAAGTGCTAAGCAGACGGGTATTACATTAAATGATACGTACGATTATCAATCAGGTTATAAATATCCTTATTATTTTGATGCCGTTATTAGTGAAGCAATTAAAAATTATGGGTTAACTGAATCAGATATTATGAATCGTGGTTATAAAATTTATACGGCGATGGATCAGACCCATCAAGAAGCTATGCAAACATCATTTGATAACTCTACCTTGTTCCCTTTGGATGCTGATGATGGGACAAAAGCTCAGGGTGGATCAATTGCTATTAATTCAACGAATGGTGGTGTGACAGCAGTTGTTGGTGGACGAGGTAAACACGTTTTTAGGGGATATAATCGAGCGACTCAGATTAACCGCCAACCGGGGTCAACACTAAAACCAATTGCCGTATATATGCCTGCTTTAGAAGATGGCTATTTTTATGATTCTGAATTAAAAGATAAAAAACAATCATATGGATCAAATAATTATTCACCAAATAATTACGACAATCAATATGCAGGTAAAATACCAATGTATAAGGCATTGGCACTTAGTAAAAATGCGCCAGCTGTGTGGTTGTTAAATAAAATTGGTGTTGATAAAGGATACGATGCTGTTAAAAAATTTGGTATACCGGTTAAAAGTTCGGACAAAAACTTAGATTTAGCTTTGGGTGGTTTAACTACTGGTGTCTCACCCTACGAAATGGCTAGTGCATATACTGCGTTTGCTAATGGTGGTATTCAAAAAAAGGCTCATTTTATTACTAAAATTGTTGATGCTTCTGGTAAAACGATTGTTAATAATTCAGACAATAGTGAAACTAAAGTTATGAGTAGTAAGGTAGCTAAATCGATGACAAGTATGATGATGGGTGTCTTTGAAACTGGAGGAACTGGCGAACTTGCTGTCCCAGCTGGATATACAGTTGCTGGTAAAACGGGAAGTACAGAGGCTAAAAAAGGTTCTACAGATGGGACGAAAGATCAGTGGGTTATTGGATATACACCAGACATTACTGTCGCAACATGGGTTGGTTTTGATCAAACTGATGATACTCATTACCTAAGAAATTCAAGTGGGGATATCGTTGATTCCTTATTTAAAAGCGAAATGTCAGGTATATTACCTAATACTGCTCAGACAAGCTTCTCAACGAAATCTGCTACTACTTTAGCAAATAATACCGGTTCAAATGATAGTGGAGATGGTATTTTAGAATCAGTAGAAAAGCAAACAGATGAAATAAAAAATAAATTATCTGATTCTGCTAAAAAAGCCCAAAAATGGCTCAGTGATAGTATTAATGGGATGTTTGGAAATTAGAACAAATCAATGCAAATTATGGATAAAAATGATACACTAATTAAGTTAATATAAATTATTATTGGAGGAATCAGAAATGGTTGTTAATATTTATGATACAGCGAACCAAATGAGTCAAGATCTTAGTCAAACGGAAGAATATAAGGCTTTGAAATCAGCTTATACAAAAATGCAAGAAGATGAAATTGCATATAAATTATTTAAAGAATTTCAAACAATTCAAATGTCTTTGCAACAAAAACAAATGAATGGTGAAGAAATGACAGACGAAGAACTTGAAAATGCTCATAATCTTTCAGAAAAAATCGGTGATTTTGATACAATCAAAGATTTAATGGTTAAAGAACAAGTTTTAAGTGAAATTATGAATGAAGTTAATTCAATTATCACAAAACCAATACAAGATTTATATCATAATTAATTCGAATAAAAATCCTGGAAGCAAAGCAATTATGTTTTGTACCAGGTTTTTTTTTATAAAGGAGTGGGAAGATGAAATTTATTCATGCAGCTGATTTACATTTAGATAGTCCTTTTGGAGGATTAAAAAATGTACCAAGTCAGTTAATGGATTCGATTTATCAGTCAACATTTAAAGCTTTGAGTAATCTCGTAGATACGGCTATTGAAGAATCAGTAGACTTTGTTTGTTTAGTTGGGGATTTATATGATTCATCTGAGATGAGTATTATGGCACAAACAACGTTAATTAGTCAGTGTGAACGACTGCAAAAGGCCGGAATAAATGTTTATTTGAGTTTTGGTAACCATGATTTTTCTGATAATGCTCAAGATCATTTAACTTTTCCATCAAATGTAACTTTATTTACAAGTGAAGTTGAAACAGTGACGCACATTTTAAAAAATGGCGATGAAGTTCGATTAACTGGGTTTAGTTATGCACATAGATGGGAACCATCAAAAATCGTTGATTATCCTGTTCGTGGTGATGAGAAATGGCATATTGGGCTTATCCATGGGGCAAATGAGGGTATAAATTCAATATCAGATGAAAGTTATGCACCATTTACTGTTAAAGAATTATTACAGAAAAATTATGATTATTGGGGATTGGGTCATATTCATGTAAGACAGATTTTGAATGAACAACCCCCAGTTATCTATCCTGGAAATACACAAGGTCGGCACCGTAAAGAATCAGGCGATAAAGGGTTTTATCTAGTGAATAGTGATGGAAATAAGTTGGTTCCCAAATTTATAACGTCATCTACA
Organism: Dellaglioa sp. CoH-57-MRSF-21; assembly: GCF_056781915.1. Next base: position 43,974 of record NZ_JBXAXU010000002.1, read on the forward strand.
ATTGATTGGGAAACAGTTAATATTTCAATGGCAAAAATTGATTCACTATCAGATGCTATTGATAAGATTGACGCTGAATGCCAACTTTTTTCTAAAGATAAATCATATTTAATAGTGATACAAATCACAGATTTAGATAATTTTAGTGATAGCCTAGTAAATCGCATTCAAAATGGTGATTTATTAACTGCTTGGATTCAAAAACATATGCCAGATAATTACTATTGGATTGTTAAAATTAAAACGGTGATTAATAAAAAGGTAGCTTTTGAATCAATTGATCAACAATACTGGGAAGAAAGCGCAAAACGTGTTTTTACTGATGATGGAATGACTGAACTCGCTGATAAATTATTACAAATTCCGGAACTTAATACGTACTTATTAGAAACGGGACATTTAGTAGAATTACAAGAAAATTCAAAAACATTGCTTCATGAAAATCAAGCGATAGAGGGTCATATAGATGAAAATAACTAAAGTTAAAATTTACGGATTTGGGAAGTGGCATGATAAAACGTTTGATTTTAATCAAACGAATCAGGTTATTTTTGGTCTGAATGAAGCAGGTAAATCGACGTTAACAGCATTCGTATTGAGTATGTTATTTGGATTTGCAAATGCGAAAAAGAAGTACCAACAATATCTGCCTAAAGACTCATCCACATATGGTGGAGAGTTGGAATTATTAATTGGTAACGATGCTTATCGACTAACTCGTACACAAGGTAAATCTGGTGGCAAGGTATCTATTGTTAAAAGTGATGATGGGATGAAAGTAGCTAGTAGTAAGCTGCATGAATGGCTAAATCCAGTCGATGAAAATTTATACAATCAAGTATTTTCATTTAATCAGCAGGCGTTAAACCAAGTATTTAATTTAACGAATGAAGATTTAAATGAGTATCTAACGACGATGGGAGCAGTTGGTAGTCAAGAATGGTTAGAATTAACTAAAAAAATTCAAAAAGATGCCGATCACGTCTATAAGCCAGCAGGTCGTGTAACTGAGTTAAATAAGGAAATTGCGTTATACAATGATTTAGTTAATAAAATAAATATTGCCAAACAGAAATTTCCGGAATATGTTGAGACACAAAAAAAGTTAGATCAAAATAGGGAACAAATTAAAGGGCTACAAACAACACAATATAATCTAACCAAAGATTACCAACGCTACGAACAATTAAAGCAAAATTGGTCAATATATGAACAATCTAATGAGTTGACGGATAAGCTAAAACAAACTGATGAAGATGCTATGATTTCTGTTGATAATTATCAAAAAATACAAAATTTACTAGAGAAACAAAAGATAAATAATGAAAGGTTAAAATCGATTAATCAGAGTGTAGTTGATGAAAAAGAAAATTTAGCAGCATTAAATTTAATAAATTTTTATGAAAACAATAAAGTTGATTTTGATATATTATTTGAACAATTAGCTGATAATCAACAATATTTAGATAAAGTTGTATTAGAACAGACGAGTTTAAACCAACTATTAACAGAACAAGAACGGTTAATGATGCAATATCAAAATATCAACGGAAAAGTTCCAATAGCGTTTGATCCTGATGATTTTAAAAATATTGTCACATTAATTAAATCTGAAGAGAGCAATAAACGAATACTTCAAGAAATTGAACAAAAGCAATTGACGAAAAAACAAGATATTTTAGATTTAAATCAATCAATTGATCAAAAAAATCAAGTACAAAAAAGTAAATGGTCTACACAACAAAGTATCTTAGTAGGGGTAAGTGTTATACTATTTGTACTAAGTATGATCTTACCAATGCCGTTTAAAATAATGGGATTGATACTAGATATTATGATAGTTGTATATACCATAATTGTATTTAAGCAGTCTAATTCTAAGGATAAATCAAGTAGTGATGCTCTGATGCAAATACAAAATAAAAGACAAATGATTACTGCAGAAATTGATGAAAATCAATTGAAGATAGGTGAACTGGACGAACAATTGAGACAAACTGATACTGAATTAACGGATTATCAAATTCAATACGTTTTAGATGATTTTCCAAAGAATCAGTGGTTCTCAATTCAAAATGACTTAAGTCGAATACAGTCTATAACAGATCAAATTAGTCAAAAATCAGCAGAAATTAAAACGTTAACTGACAAGATAAAAAATTATTTGAATCAGACAGATTTTGCTGATAGTTTTCTAGCACTAAATAAAAGTGATATGGCAGATAGTTTAGCTAGAATTAGAGGCTTTAATGATAAATTACAACCTTTAATTGCTGAATCACAATCAATAAAAAATAAAATGGGCTATTTAAATGAACAACAAAAGCATGAAGATAATGTGACTGCTGATATTTCTAATCAAATTAATGAAATATTAACGCAATATCATTTAACGTCAATTGAGCAATTTGAAAAAAATTACGATTTACAAAAGCAATTTGTTCAAGACAAATCTAAATTGGATACAATTAATGAGCAGCTTCCTGTGGAGGTTAGAAAAAATCTTGCTAGATTTGAAACGAAAGAAAGTTTAGATGAACAATTAGATGAGCTTACAGAACAATTGAAACAATTGCAAAATAGTATAATGAACATTAATCAGGAGATTATTGATCAACAGACGTTATTACGGACTTTGAAGGCAGAAGGGAATTATACAGAACTTCGACAAGAGTTGGCTGAAAAAGTTACAATTTTAAGTGAATTAGCTGATAAATGGTTAACTCAAAAGTTAACTATTAATTGGATTAACGAGGCATTAAAAGACTCTTCTGGGGTTAGAATGCCACAAATGTTGCAATTAGCAAATCATTATTTTGAACTATTAACATTAGGCCATTTTACACAAATAAATAATATATCAGGATTATTAACCGTCGTTTCTTCTGATATGGTATCATTTGAAGTGGGAGAATTGTCACAAGGAACAGCAGAGCAGCTATATATCGCACTTAGATTTGCTTTAATCATGACAATTAATAAATCAATCGAATTACCATTAATTATTGATGATGGGTTTGTTAATTTTGATAAAAACAGAAAAAATGCCGTTTTAAAACTAATACGAGAAATAAGTAAAAAAGTTCAAATTATTTATTTAACGGCAGATGATTCAGGATTAACTGGATTTGATAACGATAAAATAATTAAGTTATAGGAGGATGGACATGGCACAAGAGAAAAAAATATTTGAATATAAAGTTGACGAAAACGTAGCATTATTTGTTTTAATTAAGAGTGCAGAAGTTAGAAATACAAAGAATAATAAGCAATTTATTGCATTTAATTTTGAAGATAGTTCAGGCCAAATTAGCGCTAAGCTTTGGGATGCAACGCCAGAGGCAATTGAACAATTTCAAACGGGTAAAGTTGCCTTTATAAAAGGAAAACGTGAAGTTTACCAAAATAATCCACAGATGAAAATCTATCATATTAGATTGACTGAAGAGGGTGAACCTAATGATCCGAGTCAATTTGTCGTTAGTGCACCAATGAAAAAAGATGAGATGGAAGAAGAATTTAATAAAGCTATTTTTGAAATTACAAACCCAAATTGGAATCGAATTGTAAGATATCTCATTGCCGAAAAACATGATGATTTTTTCAGTTATCCCGCTGCAAAGAAAAATCATCACGCATTTTCTGGTGGGTTAGCCTACCATACACTTTCAATGTTGCGATTAGCTAAATCAATTGTTGCCGAATATGGTGATGTGATTAATGCACCATTACTTTACGCAGGTGTGATTTTACATGATTTAGGAAAAACAATCGAATTATCAGGTTCTGTGGCAACAACTTATACATTAGCTGGAAATTTAATTGGGCATATTGTATTAATTGATGAAGAAATTGTTAAAGCAGCAGGTGAATTAAAAATTGATCTTCAGACAGAAGACATGATTTTATTACGTCACGTTGTTCTTGCGCATCATGGGTTACTAGAGTATGGTTCACCAGTGCAACCTCATTTAATTGAAGCAGATGTTTTACATCAAATTGATAATATTGATGCATCAATTCAAATGTTGAAAGGGTCATTGGCTCATACAGAAGAGGGCGAATTTTCTGAACGTATATTTGGTATGGATGGTCGAAATTTCTATAAACCACATGCTGACAGTAATGTAACAAATAATTAAATTGAAAAATATCTCAATGGATAAATTCCATTGAGATATTTTTTTCGAAAAAAAAACACCAGATATAATCTGATGTTTTGATGTATTTATTTTGAAGATGAAGAAGATGATGATAAGTAGCTTGAAAGAACATCTTTCAAGTCATCATCTTTGATTGATACGTTACCTTTTTTAAGAACTTTACCAACAATTTTTTGTAATTTAGTTGAGTCAGCCATAGTTTCAGTAACAATTTGTTCTTTTAAGTCAGAAATGTGATCGGCTTTTTTACCTTTACCAGCATTTTTAACACTCAAGATTACATCATAACCTGCTGTTGTTTTAACAGGTGTAGTTGTATATTTACCTTGTTTTAAATCAAATGCAGCTTTTTTAAATTCTGCTGTTAGTGTTGTATCTGTATTGTTAAATGCAGCTAAAGTACCACCAGTACTTGCAGAAGTTGTATCTGTTGATTTTGATTTAGCTAATGCAGTAAATTTGTCAGTTAACTTTTTAGCAGTCTTTTGTTCATCAAGTTGTTTGATGATTTTTTCTGCATCTGATTTTGAAGCAACTTGAATACGTTGAACTGTAATAGTTGGTTGGTATTCTTCCCATTGCTTATCTACAGCTGTAGAACTTAAATCACTGTAATGTTTAACAGCAGCTTTTAAAAGTAAGTTAGAACGTAATTCTGCTTTAAAACTAGTCTTTGTCATACTGTTTTGTGATAAGACAGATGAGAAACTTGAACCATATTTAGCTTTATAAGTATCGTATTGTTTTGTGACTTCTTTATCAGAAACATCATCACCATATTGTTTTTCCAATACTTTGTTCAAAATCATTTGTTGTAAAATTGATGTACCACTTGAAGTTTTCTTCAAACTATCGTAGTAAGCACTTTCTGTAACCTTACCACCTGAAGTAGTTGCAACTGTTGAGCTCCCACAACCCGCTAATGTAAATGTTAATAGTACGCCGGCTAAAGCAACAAGCCATTTTTTCATAACCTAACACATCCTATTTCTTAAATTTTTTGTCTTCTCAATGAAAGACTAATACGTTTAATATAACATAATTATCATATAATGAAAGTAAATGACCGAAAATTCACAAAAAAATCAAACTTTTAAAAGCCTAATTCATTGATACTTTTCTAATTTTTTATTAATTTTATTGATATTTGGCTCGATCTCATAAGTAAACTTTTCTATACGATTGCTAATGGAATCGACGATGGGTAATGTTTCTTCGATAATCGTATTCAGATGATCTGTAGCATACTGCAATTTTTTTGATGAATTAGTTACGCGATTGATATCATTTTGATAGTCAGAAAAATCTGCTTTTAACTGAACTTTTTTATCTGCAACAAAAGTAATAAGTTCATCTCTATGGTTATAGGCATAGTATGCTGACCCACCAATAATTGATAACAAACTAATTCGTTTAAGTGTTTTTGACATTATTTTTCTCCAATCTTATTCTTGATTGACATCATAATTGATTCAAGTTGCTCGGATGTGTACTTCTTGGAATTATCCTTGAATGACATTTTAAAAGTATCTTTTGTTGAGTATCTAGGAATTAAATGAAAATGTGAGTGAAAAACAGATTGGTAAGCTAGTTCACCGTTATTATTGACGATATTCATCCCTTGAATATCTGGATTGCTTACTTTAATTGCGGAAGCAATCATTGGAATTTTAGAAAAAACTTTACTAGCGAGTGCTTGGTCATATTCAAAAATATTAGCAACATGTTTTTTTGGAATAACAAGTGTATGGCCTGGGGTTGTTTGTGAGATATCAAGAAATGCTTTAATGTCTTCATCTTCGTATACGGTGAAACTAGGAATATCATTGGCAATTATTTTACAAAAAATACAGTCAGTCATATGTTTGCCTTCTTTCAAAGTTAGTTAATACTTTTATTATACATCATGAATGATAATTCACCATAATATGATATAATTAAAGGCATAAATAAATTGTAAATGGGGAATTAGAAAATGACATTAGAAGTTAAAAATTTAGTGGGTGGTTACTCTCAAATACCAGTTTTAAAAGATATTTCTTTTGAAGTTAAACCTGGAAATGTCGTTGGCTTAATTGGTTTAAATGGTGCAGGTAAATCGACTACAATCAATCATATAATTGGGTTATTAACCCCGCAAAAAGGAACTATTAAATTAAATGGCGTAACCTTAAGGGAAGATAGCCAGGCTTATAAATCACATTTAGCATATATTCCTGAAACGCCTATTCTTTATGAAGAATTAACATTAAAAGAACACATTGAACTCTCAATGATGGCTTATGGATTGAATGAAACTAAGGCATGGAAAAAAGCTAATGAATTACTTAAAATATTTAGACTTGATAACAAGTTAGAATGGTTTCCCGCTAACTTTTCAAAAGGGATGAAACAAAAAGTTATGATTGTCTGTGCTTTTTTAACAGAATCTGATTTTTATGTTATTGATGAGCCATTTCTCGGGCTAGACCCCTTAGCAATTAACGATTTATTAGAGTTAATTGTTGCTGAAAAGAAGCGTGGCGCAAGTGTCTTAATGTCAACTCACGTTTTAGCCACAGCTGAAAAGTATTGCGATTGGTTCATTTTACTGAATAAAGGTGAAATTAAAACACAAGGAACAATGGTTGAATTAAGACAAGCCTATAAGAATCCAGATGCTTCCTTAGATGAAATTTATCTTGGTTTAACTAAGGAAGAGGTAACAAAATGAAAGACTTATGGACAACACGTTTAAAAAGTCATCAGTTATTATTATTAAAATATTTACGATATGTTTTGAATGATCATTTTGTTGTTGCAATTATGTTTTTTGTTGGTGGACTTGGTTTGGCTTATTCAAATGGGCTAAAGGTGATGCCTGTTAATTTAGTTTGGTATCGGCCTGCATTAGTGATTGGATTACTGGTGATTTTACAAATCGGCCGTTTAAGTACGTTATTAAAAGAAGCGGATATTGTTTTTCTTTTACCACAGGAACATGCATTAATTAGTTATTTAAAAAAGGCAAAACGCTATTCAACAGTTATGGCCAGCTTAATGCAAGTTGGATTTATTGTGTTACTTATCCCAGTTATGATGATTGGAATGAAAATCTCAGTAATCAATATTATTTTCTTGATTTTAACGCAACTATGCTTGAAAAATAATTGGTTAGTCATTTCATTACTTGAAAAATATCAAAATAACCGGTTTAGTTGGGGAAGTATCAAATTAGTTAATATTTTATTGCCTATTTTGATTTATATCCTTGGATTATATGGTACGTTTATTCTGAGTTTTATCGTTGCTATTTTAAGTAGCTTTGTTTTAAATCAGCTAGCTGCAAAAGGATTTAAGGAAATCTTTGATTGGAAAAAAGCAATCAGTTTTGAAGAAAATAGAATGTTAGGGATTTACCGTTTCTTTAATTTATTTACTGATGTACCAATGGTTAGAGGGAATGTTAAGAGAAGAGTGTACCTTGATTTCATTTTAAATCATATTAAAAAAGATGACGCAAATGTTTATACATTTTTATATGCAAGGGGATTTATTCGCGGAACTGAATTTAGTGGCTTATTTATTAGATTAACTCTAATTGGAGCGCTAATTATTGCATTTATTTCAAATGGTTGGCTAGCACTCGCATTTTTAATCTTATTTATTTATCTGATTGGTTTTCAATTGTTACCTTTTGCAAAACATTACGATAATATTATTTTTACTAGACTATATCCAAAAGGAAAAGAGTATCAAATTAAGAATTTCAAAAAGTTTACATTAACAATTATAAGTGTAAGTGCAGTACTTTTTAATATCGCAATCTATATTGGTACAGGACAATTTTTAATGATGGGTTATGGTGTTTTGGTGAGTTTAGTGGAAATAATGCTGTTTACTAATGTTTACTTAGTTACCAGAGTTAAAAAAATCCTTGACGTATAATAGGGATGTTTGTAAGATGAAACTATAGCATCAGAGCTTAGTCGGGAAAAAGAGGTAATAATAGTATGGATTTTAATTTAGATCCCGGTTGGCAATTGTTACCAATTGGTGGAGATACAGGCACTGCATACATGGGTACACGTGCACAAGAAAAGGTGTTTTTGAAACAAAATATGTCACCTTTTTTAGCTGCGCTCTCAGTTGCTGGTATTACACCAAAATTAATTTGGACTAAGCGAATCTCAAGTGGGGATACAATAACTGCACAAGAGTGGCTAAATGGACGAAACCTTCATTCTGATGAAATGGATCAAAAAATGGTTCCTGAATTATTATCTAAAATTCATCGCTCAAAGCAATTAAAAAATATGTTGAGACAGGTTGGTGGAGAAGTTATCACACCTAGTGGCTTATTAGCTAATTATTTTGACGATTTGAGTGATGATTTAAAGCAGCACCCCTTGCTATCAAAAATGTTTCAGCAATTAAATGAACATCAACCTGAACTATCAACGGATAAGTATACAGTTTGTCATGGTGATTTGAATCATCGAAATTGGTTACAGTCTGATACTAATCAATTATATTTAGTTGATTGGGAGTCAGCAAAAATTGCTGATCCTGCTATGGATTTGAGCTTAGTTATGTCTGAATACATTCCAGATACACAATGGAGTAGTTGGCTGAGTGGTTATCATGAGTCATTGGAGAATAACGATTTATTAAACAGAATAAACTGGTACATTATAATAGCAAAATTACAACGAATAAAAAAAGCACATCAATTAAGTCGATTTCATGAAATGAATCAGGCAATAATAGAATTACAAAAATATAATATAAAAATGGATTAAAAAGTAAGTGGGGCTAAAACGATTAATACGTTCTAGCCCCACTTACTTTATCAAATGAAATGAGGATATATAAGTTGAGATTAAGAAATAAAGCATGGGCTGAACCGTTAATTGCAGAACATCCGGAACTACTTGTAACATCACCTAATCAGTTTAAGGGTAAATGGCAATCAAGATTTGAGAAAAAACAACCACTTTTTATTGAAATAGGTATGGGTAAGGGTGGATTTATTATGGGAATGGCTAGAAAATTTCCGGAATATAATTTTATCGGAATTGAATTGCAAACGACAATTGCAGCAATTACGTTGAAGAAACAAGTTGAAGCACAAATTCCAAATTTACAATTAATTTTAGGTAACGGTGATTCGGTAACTGAATTTTTTGATGATAATGAAGTTGATGGCATTTATTTGAATTTTTCAGATCCTTGGCCTAAAACAAGACAAGCCAAACGTCGACTTACTCATGGCAGTTTCTTAAAAGGCTATGAAAAAGTTATGAAAAATGATGGTCATCTTGAATTTAAGACAGATAATCGTGGCTTGTTTGAATACTCATTAGTTAGTTTAAATGAGTATGGAATGGGTTATGATCAAGTTTGGCTTGATTTACATGCAAGCGTTGAAGCTGAAGATAATGTCATGACTGAATATGAAGAAAAATTTAGTAAAAAGGGACAGCCTATCTATAAGTTAGAAGCACATTTTAATACGTCTAAAAATCTGGAATAAAAATTCCAGATTTTTTTTGTAAAAACGCCGTTACATAGTAACTAAGCTACATTCATGGATTCTTTTATGGTACTATTATATAATATAAAGTAAGAAATATTAAGCTAAGTGAGTAGACAAAATTGGGACTAATTCGTCCAATAAAATGAAAAGGGGCTCTCTAATATGAATGATAAAACGTTTAATTTAGTTAAAACAATGACTGAACTTCAGGCAACAAGTGGATTTGAAAATAACGTACGTGATGTAATGCGCGAAAAAATGACACCAAATGTTGATGAGGTTGTTCAGGATGGTTTGGGTGGGATTTTTGGTATCCGTAAAAATGCAGATATAAATGCACCTAAAATTATGACCGCTGCTCATATGGACGAAGTTGGATTCATGCTTGCCGCAATTAATGACAATGGGTTATTTTCAGTTCGCCCACTTGGTGGATGGAATCCATTTGTTGTTTCTTCACAACGATTCACACTAACAACACGATCAGGTCAAACGTACCCAATAATTTCTTCTTCAGTATCACCTCATTTATTGCGTGGTGATAATCATCAAAATGCAACACCACAAATTAATGATATTTTATTTGATGGTGGATTTGAATCTGCAAGTGAAGCAAAAGAGTTTGGTATTGCACCAGGAGATTATATTGTTCCGGATGTTGAAACAATTAAAACAGCTAATGGTAAAAATATTATTAGTAAGGCATGGGATAACCGTTACGGTTGTACTGCAGTACTGGAAACACTTGAAAAATTAAAAGACGTAACATTACCAAATACTTTATTCGCTGGTGCTAATGTTCAAGAAGAAGTTGGACTACGAGGCACGCCAGGTGCAGTAAATATGCTGAAACCTGATTTATTTTTTGCTGTCGACTGTTCAGCAGCAAATGATATTGAAACAACAAAGGGAACATTTGGACATCTTGGTGAAGGAACGTTGATCAGAATTTATGATCCAAGATTAGTAACGCTTCCTAGATTAAAAGAATTTTTATTGGATACTGCTTCGGATAACAATATTCCTTATCAGTACTTTGTTTCTCAAGGTGGTACTGATGCTGGCGCAGCTCAAACAGCAAATAATGGTATTCCAAGTTCTGTTATTGGCGTTTGTGCACGTTATATTCATACGCATCAAACAATGTTCTCAATCAGAGACTATGAAGCAGCAAAAGAATTACTTGAAAAAACAATTTTAGGATTGGACCGTTCAACTGTCGATACAATCATTAAGGGGTAGTTAGATTGGAAAAATTAAAAGTTTTAGAAAAAGATAAATTAAATGAATTATTATTGAATGGTAAATCATTGTTTTATTTTACGGCAGGTTGGTGTCCAGACTGTAACTTTATTGAACCATTAATGCCTGAAATTGAAGCAGAGTATTCCGATTTTAAATTCTATAAAGTAGATCGCGATGAACAAATTGAACTTTGCCAAGATTGGGGTATTTTTGGTATTCCGAGTTTTGTTGCATACAATAACGGTGTTGAGCTTGATCGTTATGTGAATAAAGAGCGTAAAACGAAAGAACAAATCGAATCATTTATGAACAAATTAGACTAAACCATTGGGGTGATAGTGATGTTTGAACAAGTTTATAAAAGAGTAATGGTCGGGATAGATGGAAGTGTGCAATCTGAACGTGCATTTAATCAGGCAGTTGAGAGTACTTTAAAAAACGAGGCTAGTTTAATAGTTGTACATGTTGTTGAGCGAAGTGTTGACAATACATTTTCTGAAGATGAAGATGACGTTACAACTGAAGTTAAGCGATTAAATGATACCTTAGCCGACTACAAACAAATTGCGATAGATAAGGGCGTTATTGATGTTGAAACTATTTTAGTATATGGATCTTCTAAAGTTTTATTAAGTCGTGAAATACCAGAAGAAAAACATATTGATTTAATTATGGTTGGGCAAACAGGGGCTAACGTTGTTGAAAGATTTGTGAATGGATCAACAACAGATGCAATTCTAAGAAATGCGCCATGTGACGTCTTAGTCATTAGTGATAATAAGAAGGGAACTCATAAATAAATATGTTAATAGCAAGTTATAATTTAAAGAACGTTGGCGATACATTAATGGTTGTTTTACGTGAAGAGGTAGAAAACCAAAAGTCAGAATTAAAAAATAATGTCGTTCGTATTTTCAATGAAAAATCGAATGAAACGTTGGGATTTAATTTTCTAGAAATCTCTAAAGAATCACTTGATTTAGTAGGTAACGGACAAATCTTTTTAGATGAAAAACAAGTAGAAAAATTAAATCAACTTATCGTTGCTGCTGGATTTAAGGATGTACTTGTTGTCGATGACGATCCTAAATTTGTTGTGGGATATGTAGCTGAATGTAATGAACATCCTGATTCTGATCATTTGCATATCACAAAAATTGAAGTCAATAATGGTGAGACACTAGATATCGTTTGTGGTGCACCTAATATTGAACAAGGTCAGCTTGTTGTTGTTGCTAAAGTTGGCGCAATGATGCCAACTGGGGCTATTATTTGGCCGGGTAAATTACGTGGTATTGATAGTTATGGCATGGTTTGTTCAGCTCAAGAGTTGGCTATTCCTAATGCTCCAACTGTCCATGGTATTTTAGTTTTAGATGAAAAGATGAATCATGTTGGTGATGCATTCGATTTTGAGAAGGCAGCCAAATTATTTGCATAATATAGATTTATAAAAACTAATTGCGGTTATTGCAATTAGTTTTTTACATAGTTAGGATGAAATTAATGGAGCGTTACGATGGACCTGCATTTTATAAGAAAACGTTAAAAAAAGATGTAAATAAACCACATCACAATGAGAAATTTGCGCGCAAAGAGACAAAGATAGATAGTCAAAGTGAAAAAGCACAAATTAATCGCTATTCTCGAGGTTTCAAACCAAAACAAATCCCCACATTTTTTACAAATAAAAAGCAAAATAAAAACGTAAGGTATCGGAAAATTTTAGTTCAATTAACTAAAGCAAAGGATACTTATTTACTGTTTGATGATTTTGCTGAAGAGGAAAATCAAGTATCTAATAATGATGAAAATACGTTATATTCTGTGGATAGTGTAGCTAAAAAAATAGTACCAGAAGTAGATTCAGTAATCGAAGATAATAAACAAGAAGATACTTTATTACAAAATACAAATTTAGAGCCTGATGTGTTTGATGAAAAAAATGAACAGATAAAAAAAGCAAATATAAATGTAGTTGCTAATAACAAGCACGCTTTAGCTCGAGGATTATTTGAAATATCAGTTTCTGAGAATGAGGCTCAAAATGAATTAGCCGTTTTTAAAAATAAACCTGAAGTTTTGTCACGTGAAGAACTTGCATTTGTAAGTACCAATCACCAAACTAATGAAGAAGTACA